>JAESSZ010001133.1 GCA_016763875.1 Nannocystaceae bacterium | reverse complement strand
CCGCCGACCCCACGGCGCATGTTCGGTGAGATCTTGCGCGGCCCGCTCGTACAGCCGTCCATCCGAAAAGGTGACCAGCGCGAACGGGTCGTTGGCCTGATAAGCGGCGTGGTACGTCAGCCGCTGCAGCAGCAGCAGGAGCAGCGCGGCCGCCAATACCCGCGGCATGAGCTTGCTCGCCACGCCTGAGACGATACTGCATGCCGGTGGCGCCGTGAGCCTCGCCTTCGCCAGCAAGGCGCACGTACACTGCGAGGGTGAGCGCTCCGCCCGACGACGTCGTGCACCGGATCCACGATCTCTACCTGACGGAGGTCGTCGAGGGACTCAAGCTGTGCCCGTTCGCGCGCAGGAGTCGTGAACAGGGGTGCGTGCACCGACCGATCGTGCGCTGCGAGGGCGAAGACCCCTCCCCCAGCGCGGCCGCCCGCACGCTGGTCGACGTGGCGAGTGCCCACGCGGATGCCGAGATCGTGCTCATCACGTTCATCGGAGATAGCCCCCGCCTGGCAACCCCCGAAGGCTTGGACGGGTTTGTGCGGGAGGTTCGCGTGGCCTACGCCGCGGCACAGGGCGCGCCGCGCCCGTTCTTCATGGTCGGGTTCCACCGCGATAGCGGCCGCGTGGCCGACGGCGACACGCCACCCAAGTTGACCCCCGACAGCTTGGTACCCCTGCTACGACGCACGCCCGATCCCGTGATCCAATGCGTCGATACGGGCACGCTCGAACGTGCGCGAGCCATCGCCCAGGCCGCTGCGCACGATCGCATGGTGGCCGAACTCACCGCGCTCAACCCGGCCATGCGGGCGATAGCCGAGCGGAGCGTTGCCTCCGACTCTCAACTCTCGGCGGACATTGCGCGAGCGAACTACAACGCCGTAGCGACCGGAGAAGGCCGCGCGGAACTCGAGCGCAAGATCGCAGAGATCGTGCGGATCCGGGACGCGAGCGGCTGAGCGGCAACGGTCGCTCTCGGGCCCTGGTGGTGTCCCGCGAACGTGCCCGGCGCCTGTAGACTCGCGCCGCGATGAGCAAGCCGTTCAACCTCTCGCGCCGCGGCGTTCTGCGCGGTGCTCCCACGGCCGCGTTGATCACCGGCTGCACGACCGGCGGGCACACGACGGATCCGGGCCAACGCACCCCCGTTTCCGACACGACCCAGCCGGCCGAGATCGGGCCCGACCCCGTCCCCGTCGCGTTCTCGCTCAACGGCAAGGATGTCCAGGCAACCGTAGAGCCGCGCACGACGCTGCTCGAAGCCCTGCGACTGGACCTGGACACGACCGGGCCCAAAGTCGTGTGCGACCGCGGGGCGTGCAGTGCCTGCACGGTGCTCGTCGATGGGGTGCAACGCAGCAGTTGCATGATGTTGGCGCACGACGTTGCCGGGCGATCGGTGATGACGGTGGAGGGACTGGCCAAGGGCGACAAGCTCTCCCCGCTGCAACGCGCGTTCATCGACCACGACGCCCTGCAGTGCGGTTTTTGCACCTCAGGGATGTTGATGACATGCACGTCATTGCTGCAACGCACCCGCGGCGCCTCGCTCACCAAAGCGCAAGTCAACGACGCCATCTCGGGCAATCTTTGCCGCTGCGGGACGTACCCCAACATCGTCGCCGCCGTGCTCGATGTCGCCAAGGGCGGCTACGCAGACGCGTCGACCGGGGCCAAGCACGTCGCACAAGGAGAAAGCTGATGCCCCTGCCTCCCCAGCGCAAAAAGAGCAAAGCTGCGGTGCCGAACACCACGCGTCACCGCGTCGAGGTTGGTTTCGCGGGCAAGACCGAGTCGGTCACCGTGGACCTCCCAAGCGACGAGGCCAAGCCGTGGGACGCGCAGAGCAAGCTCAGCGTCGTCGGCCAACGGGTCCCTCGCATCGACGGACACCTCAAGGTCTCGGGCAAAGCCAAGTACACCTTCGACGTCGCCGTCCCGGGCATGCTGTGGGCCGCGATCCTGCGCAGCCCGCATCCTGCCGCCACGGTGCAGTCAATCGATCTGTCCGCCGCGGAGGACCAGCGAGGCGTGCGTGCCGTGATGGCGGTGGCCAGCAAGGGCGACCGTGTCTTGTTTGCCGGCCAAGCGATCGCGGCGGTTGCAGCCGAGCGTCCAGAGCAGGCCCGTGAGGCACTCGCGTATATCGCCGTCGAGTACAAAGAGGCGCCCTACGTCATCGGGACGATGGAGGCCGCGGGCGTCAAGGCAGCACTGGTGCACCAAGCCGCCGTCACCACCAAGGCCAGCGAAGGCGACGAGCCGGGTGCGGCCGGCAACAAGCGGCTGGCGGGCAACGTCAACTCGCACGAACCTTCGATCAAGGGCGACGTCGAGCGGGCCTTGGCCACGGCCGACACGGTCATCGAGGCCACGTACACCACCGCGGTGCAGACCCACTCTGCCCTGGAGACCCACGGATTCATGGTGCGGTGGGACGACGAGACCCACGTGACCGTGTGGGCCTCGACGCAGGGAATCTTCTCGGTCCGCGACGACATGGCCCAGCTGCTTGAGTTGGACCCGGCCAATGTCACGGTGATCACCGACTTTGTCGGCGGCGGATTCGGGGCCAAGTTCGGCGCTGGCGGGCCGGGCAACCCGCTCGGCACGATTGCCGCAACGTTGGCGAAGCAGGCCAAGGCGCCCGTCAAACTGATGTGTGACCGACAGGGTGAGCAACTCGCCACGGGCAACCGACCCGACTCGCACCAGGTCGTCAAACTCGCGGCGCGCAAGGGCAAGCTGGTCGCTATCGACGTGGGCTCGCACGGCAGCGGCGGTATCGCCACCGGGGCGGGTATTGGGCGCAATGCCTCGCACGTGTACACGCGCTGCCCCAACATTCGAGTGACCCAGCGGGACGTGTTCACCAACGCGGCCCGCAACCGCGATGCGGGCGCCCGGACACCCGCAGGGAGCCTTCGCGATGGAGCTGGCGTTGGACGAGTTGGCGGCCAAGGCCGGTATCGACGCACTCGAACTCCGTATCGCGAACGACGTGCATCCCGTGCGACTCAAGCAGTACGAGATCGGCCGCAAGAAATTTGATTGGGACGAAAACCGCAAGGCGTCCAAGGCGATGCGCGAACGTGGCGCACGATTGCGACGAGGCTTTGGTGTCGCGCCATCGATCTGGGGCGACTTCGGACGAGCCCGCGCGGCACAGGTCACCGCTAGGGTCACCAACGACGGCACGATCGTGGTGGAGAACGGCGTGCAGGATATCGGCGGAGGGATCCCCACCCTACTCGCGCAGATCGCCGCGGAGGTGT
>JAESSZ010001132.1 GCA_016763875.1 Nannocystaceae bacterium | reverse complement strand
GCTTGCTTTTCATCCGTTGGGCTAAAGGACAATGCTGCCCCCTCTTTTTCCAAGCGATGGCTCGGGCGTTTTCCTTTTGCAATCGCGTCTTGGGTTTCGTCAACGCCCCGGCCCTGATGCAACGCATGTTGCCCAAGGTGCTCGGCCACAAAGACGGCAAGGTCGACGTCGGCTTGTATGCCGATCGTTGTCGACGTATGGCGGAGGGACTGACGGCCTTGGGTTTTTCGGTCGTGCCTCCGAAGGCTGGGTTCTTCCTGTTTCCGGGTCTACCGGCCTCGATGCAAGACGGGGAAGGGGGCGACGTCGCGCTCACCGAACGCATGCAAGCCGAGCGAACGATCGTGGTCCCCGGTACTGCGTTTGGCGTCCCGGGTCACCTACGGTTGTCGATGGCCGCGCCCGAAGAAGCTGTCGACGGCGCGCTTGAGGCGTTCCGCCGAGTGTGCGTCACCGGCCCATGATCCAGCGTATCGCCCAACTCAGGAAGGCGCTCACGAGACTCACGTCCGCGGCGCCGAGGTGGTGGTCGACTGGCGACATCAATGCTGCTGCGACTGGGTGGGGGCGTTCGAGGTGACGTGTTTCGCGGGCGCGCGCTTGAGCGTCACGCTGCTTCGCCAGGGCTAGGCCTCCCGAGCGCACAAACGCAAGCACGTCCTCAAGTTCGCCGGCATCGAAGAAGCTGCCGTGGGCACGACATTCGTCGACGACCACGCCGGAGATCCGTGCGAAGTTTCGTCGCCCCATGTAGTGGTCGCAGACCGCGCAACGTCGGTAGACCACGGTCGTGGAGGCCATGCGCCGCTGCCGAGCTGACGCGGGATCCCGTCGCGGGTCCTCCTGCGCCTGGTGTGCCGCCGCGTCGAGCAGCGCCTTGAGGGAGGCAGTGTCGAGCCACACACCGCCGCACTTACCGCAACCAAATACGAGCGTGCCCGACGGTCGCCCCGAACACGGGGAGAGACCGAATGTCTCCATCGGCGAGGTGCTGCAGCCGGGGCAGGCGTGGGGGATCGCGTCCACGGGGATGCGGGCCATGGCGTGTCCACACTTGTCGCAGAACGATGCACCTTCGCTCACAGCGGTCGCGCAGGCGGAGCACCGTACGGTCCGTCGCGGATCGGGCACGCCCACTGGCACCAGGCCGGTGTCGCAAAAACGGCACGCGCGCGCACTAACCTCGGTGTTGGGACCGCCGCAGTTCGGGCAGTAGCGAGGCTGTGCGTCGGTCTGCGCCACGATGCTCGCTACTCTCTCACGGGGCGGGGCGTGGCGTGGACGCATTGTTCGCCAACCGCCGAGATGTGGCCCCCGCGGGGCAGGTATGCCAACCTTGGTCACCCACGATGGCCGACGCCGCGAGCAAGCTCAACCTCGACCTTTTGGACAAACAGGTCGCCTACGCCGGGGAAGGCATCTCGGTTCGGTCGCTTGAAGACGCGATTCAAAGCGAACGCTCGGTACAAAACGGCAAGGTCGAGGAACTCAAGCTCCTCCAGAGCCGCAACGTCGAGATTCAAAAATCTCTCGCCGACGAGGTTAAGAAGCTCCGTAAGTTCTCGGACTACCTCGACGGCACTGCAACGCAAGGCGGGGTTTGGGGCGGGATCAAAGAGGTTCTGAGCTACATTCCTGGGCTCAAAGGGCTTGCGATCTCCCAGCGGTCGATCGAAGAGTTGCTCAAGCAGCAATATCAAATCAGCGCCACGCGCGTGAAAGAAGCGGCTGACTACGTCGATACGCTCAAAGAGAGCGAGCAATCGCTCTACCAAGAGATCAATCGGATCAACGAGAAAATTATCGAGGCGGCGAAGAACGAGGAGCGGGCCGTAGAGCAGGTCTTGGCACTCAAAGCGTTGCTCGGGGAGATCTCCGCCGCCAAAGACGCGGTGGAGTCGGGCAGCGTTGCTTTTCGTGATCTGGAAGCCAAGGAGGACCGTGCGCGCGCGGCGTTGGCCGAGCACTCCAGCAACCTTCAATTGTACGGCGCGGCCGAGGATCGTTACGCCAGTCTCAAGGGCAACACTCGCAAGCTCGCGGAGACGATCCAGAATCTGTCGCAGGACATCAGCGCGTATACCAACGCGGCGTCGATCAAACTCGACATGGCCTCGGCGCAGATCCAAGCAATCGGAACTGCGGCCGACGCCTCGGTGGTGCTGCTTGAACTCAAGCGTAGCCTCGACGTGATGACGGAGTCGATGAACCAGACGACGCAGTTCGTCAGCGAGACGCAGCTGTTCTTCCGGCAGAACCTCGACACGCTCATCAGCGAGCTCGACACGTTTGACGAGACGACGACCAAGATCCTCGACGACAATCTCGCCAAGTCGGCGAAGATCGAGGACGCGCGCATCGAGACCGCAATCGTAGAAGCGCAAAAACGCATGGCCGAGCGCGACGGGTCTTAGGCTTGTCCGACCTCGTCGCGCTGCATACCCAGGCCCTCGCCGAGCCGCTGGCGTCGCAGTACTTGGACCTCCTTGGTCGCGCGGTCCGGGCCGCGCGGCTGTCAAAGCAGTTTCCAGATCGACGGGCGTATCTGGCGACGCTGCGGGCGTTGTCCGGCGAGAGCCACGGCGGGCTGTATGACTCGATCTACATGGATGCGCGATCGGGACTGCCGAACATGGCGAGTATGACGCGCGTGGTCGCCGACCAGAGCGTTGCTCGCGACGCACTGCCAAGAATGAAAACTCAGGCGGTGCTCGAAGCGCGGCGCGAGGACGCAGAGATTTTTGAGCGGCTCGCTCGCAAGCGGCCGTACTACGAGGGGCTGGCAGCTGCGAGTCTTGCACCGGTCGACGAGCATCGGGTCTTGCTGCGCCGCCACGAACCAGAGCTCTCGCGCGCGAGCTTCCGAGTTGAGCTGACGAAGTTGGCGGCCAACGGATGTTATCTCCACGTCGCCATCGAACTGTCGCAGACGGGGGGGCTATGGGCGGACCGACTGATCGACCTGGACGCTCGGGGCGAGGTGGCACGGGGCACCGAGGCGCTGCGCGGGATGGTCTACCGGTTTGCGAGCTTCGATTCGGAGGCGTTGTTCCTACGGCTGCACGATCTGCCCGGGGTGACCGTCGAGCGGGTCGCTCGCGGGATCATTGGTCCGGTCCTGTTCGCGTTGCCCGGGGGCGTTGGTGTCGTGGAACCCGAAGCGGGCGCCATGAGCCGGATTTTTTCCGCGTGGGAGTCGCAGGCCGATGGGCAGCAGCATGCGGTGCTGGCGAGTTTCGCCTCCGATGTCGCAGCCATCGATGTTCGCGAAGAGAAGAGTAACGACCCGTTGTCTCCGCTGATGTCGGCGTCGATCTTACCCGCCGAGCGGGCCCGCTACGCCGCGGCCCGGGAGCGGTTTGGATTCCGTGTCTACAAGGACCGCAAGTTTGCCGCGAGCCCAGGTCTGGTTGAACTGACCAAGGCCGTGTGCAGCAGTGCGGGCACTGCCAACATCATCTACCCCGTGCGCTAGCGCGGTACCGCCAGCAGAAGTTGTCCGCTAGGCGCCGACCAAGAGGCCAAGGCCGGCGGCGAAGGCGACGCGGGCAAACGCGATTGCGTCGGGCGCGACGCTGACGACAACCGTCGCTGTCACGCAGAAGAGTGTCGCTCCCGGAAGCAACCAGGCGGGGACTCCGGCGGTGAGCAAGTGCTCCTTTTCTTCGCGAGGCTCGGTCGCCAGCCCGTCGAACGCGACCATGGGTGCGTCGTCGTCGACAAGCAGGAGCGCCTCGCTACTCCCGAATGCTTCCGGCTGCGCCCAATGGAATGCTGGGATCGCGTCGTTCTCGACGAGTCTGGGCACGCAGGGGCGGACAACTTGCCCAGCCGGAGCGGTCCAGATCGCGGTGACGTCTTGCGGGTCCTGGTCCTCGCCATGTGCGGCCGGTGGCCGTCGCGGTGGCGTGGCGAGCGAGCAGTACTCGGCGGCGGTCGCGGCGTAGGGGGTCATCGGACGTCTCCCACATGCAAACGCGCGCCGGCTTTGATCCATACAAAAACGCCTGAAAATATCATAGAAGGCGCGTTATCGCGCCTTGGCTGTCACCGAATGCTCAAGGCACTTGGACGCGGCGCCACTTGACCCGCGTTTGGTTGAAGTGGCCTTTGACGTTGGGGTCTTCTTCGAGCACTTGAGCCCCGCCGTCGGCATCGAACGCGCGGCTGCAGACGCGGTGCTCGCCGGACGCAGGCGCGTCCCATGCATAGTCGAACACGGCCCACGCCCGTTCGAATGCGGCCTCGCTCATTTGCTCGCCGAAGTACTCGCTTGGGCTGCGAAGCTTGGCGTCGTGCCAGGTCTCGCCGCCGTCGGTACTCACCTCGACACGTACGATCGGTCGATCGCCGCCCCACGCCCACCCGGTCAAGGCGTAGCCCGTGTCCGTTCTCAGGCAGCGGGTGACCACGCTCTTGAGGCCGATCCAGCGCGCCTGTTGTTTGACCCAATTGCCGTCCTTGAGCACCTTGTTCACGAACACCCACGTGTTGTGGATGCCCTGGTGCGGTGCTGACAGGCCTTCGATCGCACCGAGCCACTTCACGTGCGACATCGAGTAGATGCCCGGTACGACCAGGCGAACCGGAAACCCGCGCGGGCGAGGGAGCGGTACCCCATTCATTTCGAGCGCAAGCAGTGCGTCTGCGCGGTTCAATTCCTGCGCAGACAGGCCGTAGTGGTAGCCGCGCCGAATGACAGGGATCGGATCCAAACCCCGGAACACGAAATGGGTTGTCGTGTCCGCCAGGCCGCCGCATGCCTTGAGCACGGTGGACAGCGAAGGGCCACGCCAGTGAGCCTGACCGACGAGCCCCGCGGAGCCCATCATGTGATTGCCGTTGCCTGCGCACTCCATCACGAGCACCCGGTCGTCCCACGGGAGATCTCGGAGCTCGGCGAGTGAAAAGCTCCGCGGATTGCGAACCCCGGTCACGTTCAACGTGTAGGTGCCAGGGTCGATCGTCGGGTGTCGGTGTCGGTCGCGACGGAAGTACCCGTCGTTGGGTGTGATGGGCCCCGACATGTTGGCGAGCGGCTGCTCGACCATGCTCACCATGCGAAACGCGATGGGATGCAGGATGCGGCCGAGCCAGCGCGCCAATCCCTCCAGCGGGTGCAGGTCGAGCTCTTCGGGCGGCTCGGTGCGGACCAACGCGGTTTGTTGCAACGCAAGGGCGCGGTCGGAGTCGGCGGTGATACGCGTCTCGGACATGGTGGCG
>JAESSZ010001131.1 GCA_016763875.1 Nannocystaceae bacterium | reverse complement strand
TCGAGTACCACGCTGATGAACACCTCTGAGCCTGCTTCCGCGACTCTGTCTGCGAAGGACCCGTCCAATGCGGCGGCGACACACTCCGCCAAGCCCTCGACTTGTTCGAAGCGCTCGTCGACAAAGATGGCGTCCGCAACCACCATGGGTTCGCCCGCAGGGGTCTCGCCCGCGGTGATCCGCAGCGCGATCATCTCGCCCGGATCGGTGTCTACGTTTTCGAAGCAATCGGTCAGGTCGCCACCGACGTCGTTGTCGCCCGTGCTTGGCAGGGGATCGCCTTGGGCACCGAGCGAGCAAGTGGGGCAAGCGGCATCGTCACTAGCCTCCCCCGCGACATCCGCTGCCGCGTGTTCCGATGCGGCTGCCCTGGCGATCGACATCTTCACCGCGTCCGCTTTCGCCGTTGGGGCGAGCACTGCTGCGGCCGCAGATTGTGTCGCCGTACTGACATGCTCTTGTGCCACGTCAGCCTGCTCGGCCGTCATTGTTTCGGCGTCCGCGACGTTTACCGCCGCCGCACCTGCCGTCACGATCGCCGCAGCGGCCAGTACTTTGAGAATCATCAATTTCGTCATCGTGCTGCTTCCTGGGGTTGGGGCGGCCATCGGAGGAGGGAGGGGGACGCCAGCGATGAACGCCATGCCGCCAAGCCACTGCCTTCGCCCGTCGAACCGCTCGTCTAGTTTCCGCCGGACTCGGCGGAGACCTTCTTGCACCCGCCAGCGAACCGTGCCCGCGGGGCATCCCTCAGAGTTGGCGATCTCGGCTGCGGTGCGATCGGCAAAGAACCGGGCGCGTAGCACATCGCGATAAGGCGCATCGAGTTCGAGCAAGGCTTCGTTCACCGCTGCGACGATCTGGGCGTGCGAAGCCTCTTCGTCCGGTGTGCCGAGCGGTTCGGGAATCGGCGACGCTTGCTCTCGCGTTCGTCGCCGATGCTCACTTCGTGCGCGGGCGCGAGACTGGTTGCGGACGACTTGACGCAGCCACGGTCGCAGTGACCGGGGTTTTTTCGGCTGCGACAGCGCAGTGACGAAGGCGTCTTGCGCCACGTCCTCAGCGTCATCATTTCGCACCAGGCATCGAGCCAGCGACCTGAGCTCGTGTGCCTCCCCAACTAACTGGGAGGGAAAGTCGACGTTTGGCTGCGGCATTGCGTGACCCAGATGTCACCACAACGCGAAGTGATGGTTGGCGATATCCTGCGCAAACTCACAACACGCGCCACCCACCCCAGAACGACGTGTCTTCGACTGCGGCGGCAGTAGGTCGTCACTTTGGCGCGGGCTCGGCAAGGACCTTGTCGAGCAAGGCGTCCAACGATGCGCCATTGACCCGCGGGGAGGTGGCGAGGATCGTGCCCTGCTCGTCCACCAACACCGCATACGGAATACCCGCGATTCCGAACAACTCGCCCGCGTCGTCAAAGTTCAAATGCCCGTGCATCCATGGCATCGGAAACCGGTCCTTGCGAAACTTCGAGACTTCGGCCGTGCCCTTGTCCACCGACACACTTAGGATCTCGAAGGTCCGCCCGCCTTTCCTCTTCTTCCGCTTCGTACGGTATTTGTCGTACGCAGCGTGCAGGTTGTCCATCTCCGCGACGCACGGCTTGCACCACGTCGCCCACAGGTCCACGAGCACCACCTTGCCGGTGAGATCCTCGTTCGTGATCGTCTTGCTGGCGCGTGGGTTGCCGCTGGCAATCGCGGCAAACTCAAACGCGGGGAACTTCTGCCCCGCCTGAATCGCACGATCCGGGTCGTACTGCTTCGACACAAAGAAGTACGGGGTTTTGGCGAAGCGTTTCGTTCGTAGACGGGTATAGGCGTTGCGCAGTGACTGAGCGTCGCCGTTGAGGCTTGCTTCGATGATGCGGGTAAAGAGCACCTCGCCCGCGAGCATCGGGGGCAGGCTCTTGTCCAGCAGCAATTCCAGTCGCTCTCTGTCCCGCGGGTCGTCGGACAACTCCGCCGCGGCAACCATCGCCGTGCTGAAGAGGCGCCAGCCAACGTCATCGGCGGCCAACGATCCGATCAGCTCCTTGGCCCGAGTCCGGTCTTCTTTCGTGGCTTTGCTGGGGTCATAGCTGCCCAAGTCGAAGTAGGTCGCCAGGATTGCCCGTCGCACGGCGGGGTGTTTCTCGTCGTCGAGCGCGCGTAGGGTCGCCGAGCGGACCGAGCGCCAGTCATACCCGCTGACTACAGCCTGAGCCTCTTGTGGCGAGGACGGATTGGATGCGTGTAGTCGCTCTGCAACCCGCTCGTTCTCCGTCTCCGCCAGGGCGAGGACGGGCCCGATCCGTGCGGTCGGCGCTTGAGGATCACCGAGTTTGACCGTCTTTTTTCTGCCGCCCGGAACGAGCTGCCTTGGGTCGACGACGAGACGCACAACGCCGTTCGACGGCAGGACTATCGAGCGATAGTCGCCTCCTCCATCGTACTCATAAGCATCTGCGCGGGGTCCGTTGACGATTCTAGATCCGGCGAACCCGGAGACTTGGTACCAGACGCGCTCGACCTCGGTTTTGATCTCCGCCGCGTAGGTTCCGTCTTTGCGCGGCGCCAGTGTGACTTGCGTTGGCCGACTCTTGCTCGGATCATCGGTCCAAACCGTGGCGGTGAGGGTCGGCAGCGGGGTCTCGCGCTCGTAGGTGCCGAGGCGAATGTCGAGCTTCAGCGGCGCCTTCCCCAAGACGACCATCATGGTGAGCTGCGCGTGGTCGACCCCCGTGACCTCCACACGAGCGAGGCCCGCGTGCGGCGTGGAGAGTGAGAAGGCACCGTCGGATGAGACCCTCGTTTCGTCCGACAGCCCGGGCCCCAGGCCCAAAAGTCGGACATGGGCGAGCGGGAGGGGCTGACCATCGTGGCCAATCACGGTGCCTTCGACGACGCTCAGTGTGAGGGGCTGGTTGCTGTCGGTCGCGTCGTCGACCGCCTTGTCGGCCGCTGAGCCCGGCGTCGTACCTTGCCCGGAAGTCCCCTTGGTGCAAGAGGCCAGGAGCAACGCGGCGAGGACCAGGGTGGTGCGGGACATAGGCGGTGCTGCTCGCGATCGTACGCGATGCACCACACTTCGTGGACCATGCCGGCCACCATCTCGGCCACCATGCCGCGCCAGTGCGCGAGACTAGTGGTTCTTTCCGCGTGCGCGGCGGGCGGCGAGATGTGCCGCTCCCTGTAGCGCGATGCTGTTGTTGGTCACGACTCGGATCGGGACCGTTTCCAGCAGCGAGCGCAGGCGACCCTTGTCGTCGAAACGCTCGACAAAGCGAGAGCCCTTCAACGCCTTGGCGATCTTTGGTGCGATGCCACCTGCGACAAACATGCCGCCGGTCGCGAGATACTTCAGCGCCACGTTGCCCGCCTCGGCGCCATACAGCGCCATGAACCAGTCCAGGGCTTCCACGCAACGCGGATCTCCGTCGCGCGTCGCCCCACGAACGATCGCTTCCGCGCCGTCTTCGCCCGCCGCAATCGCTTCGTCAACTCGCTTTGAAGCGTCGCTCGGGCTCTGTGCTTGCAGAAACTCGAAGAGGTTCACGAGGCCGGGGCCGGAAACGACGCGCTCCCAGCTCACGTGCCCTTCAAGTTTGGCCCGTAGCCACGCGAGCAGTTGGTCTTCTCGCGCATTGCTGGGCGCGAAGTCAGTGTGTCCCCCTTCGCTGGCAAAGGCGCGATGACGTCGGCCGTCCCAGCGCAAACCTGCTTCTCCGAGGCCGGTGCCCGCGGCGATCAGGCCCTGGTTGCCCACCGCGCCGGAGGCACCCGCGCGAAGTTCAAGGAAGTCTGCGGGCGCCAGTGTGATCAGCCCATGTGCGCTCGCCTCGAGATCGTTGATCAGATGAACGCTCTTGATCCCGAGGTTGCGCTCGAGTTCGTCGGCATCGAGGCGCCACGGCAAGTTGGTCGTTTGCGCGCGGCGACCGCTGACTGGGCCGGGGACACCGAAGCATGCGACGTGGACCTCGACCGAGTTCGAAGCGATGAACGTCCGTGCAATGTCCTCGAGGCTGTCGTGGCTCTGACTGGTGTAGACCGCCTGAATGTCGCGGCGCACGGTCGTGCCGTCGACTTCGCAGATCGCGAGGCGGGCGGTGGTGCCGCCGATATCTCCAGCCAGAACTCTCATGGCGATGGAGAAGGTAGTCCTGTTGTGCACATCGCGCCAGTCGGCGCCCGGCGAGGTTAGTACTCCTGCGCCTCGGCGTGACTCGCTAAGGCGAGTTCGATGGCGGTGAGCAGCGTTTGGAGCCCCACTTCAGTGTCGGAGGACAGGTGTACGCGCAGGGCCCTGCGGCCGCGTTCTCCCAGAACTTCGAAGTCACCACGCGCCTGTGCGGCCTTCACAGCGCCAAACGTCGCGCGCTGCCCAGGGATCGCGAGGTCCTGAGCGTCATCACACGTCAGCTGCAGAAATAGACCCGTGTTGGGCCCGCCCTTGTAGGCCTGGCCGGTGGAATTGAGGAGACGCGGACCAAAGCCGACGCTTGTGGCGACCCCTGTGGCTTGCAGCACGACGCCACGGATCTCGTGCAACGTCCGCTCGTAGTCGATGGTCATCGGGAGGTAGGCGAGCACCGCCACGTAGTCCCGGGGCCGCATGCGAGAGAAGTGGGCGCTGAGCCAGCCAGCCAGGCTCGGATGGTCGCCGACAATGGCGTGCAGTGCTTTGGCGTTGGCGTTGTTGGCGAACAACGTCACGCCTTCGCCCGACCAAAGCTGGCTTTCGGAAGGAAGTGCACCCGAACGCTCGTAGGCGGTAATGAGCGCAAGCGTCTCGCGCTTGCTCGGCTCGATATCGGGTTCATCGAATGGGTTCACGCCCATCACCGCCGCCGCGACTGCGGTCGCGATCTGCCAGCGGAAGAGTTCCTGCCCGAGCGACCACGTGTCGTCGAGTGTTATCTGGATGACGGGGTGTCCAGCGTCAGCGAGCCCGGCGACGGCACGGTCCTGGTCCAGATGCGGCGTGGAGTCGAGCCGGATGTATACGAACACCCGGTCGTTGCTGTAGGCGTGAGGCTCGAGCAGGGGCTCGCGCTCGTGGGCGACGATCGCTTTGCCGTGTTTTCCTGTCGACTCGGCGATGAGTTGCTCGAGCCATGTGCCGAGCGGGGCTATGGCGGGGCTGGTGATCAGCGTGAGCTTGTCGCGACCGCGATTGGCCGCAGCGCCGAGGATGACGCCGAGTTCGACGCCTGGATTTTCTGCGGCGGGCACGTTGCCGCACGCGCCGACCATCAGGGCGGTTTCCTCGAGAAAGTCAGTCACTGGCATCCCCATCGCGGCCGCGGGGACCATCCCGAAGTTCGAGAACATTGAGTAGCGGCCGCGAAGTTCGGGGGCGCCGTGCTGCACCGTCCAAAATCCGTGTTCGCGGGCAAAGTCATCCAGCGCGCTGCCGGGATCTGTCAGCGCGAGAAAGTGCCGCGGTGCCGCGTCACCAAGCTCGGTGTGCATGCGTTCCCAGAAGTAGGAGAGCAGCGCCGATGTTTCGAGCGTGGTGCCAGACTTGCTGGACACGATCAGCAGCGTCGTCGCCAACTCAACCCCGGCTTCGGCGTCCAGAATCTGGGTGGGGTCGGTTGAATCGAGGACCGACAGACTTGGGAATCCTGAGGGATCCTCGTAGATCCGCGACAAGAGGTCAGGCGCGAGCCCGCAGCCGCCAACCCCTAAGACGAGCACGTGCGTGAAGTTGCGGCGCTCCACCATGTGCGCGATTTCCTGGAAGTACTCGATGTTCTTGCGCTGTCGATCCACGAGATCGAGCCAACCGAGCCAGCCGTCTTCGCCTGAGTCCGTCCACAGCGTGGCGTCGCGATTCCACAGGCGGCGCGTGTTTTGCTGGCTGTCCCAGTCTTTGAGCGTGGCGCCCACGCCATCGGCGAGCGCCGCGGGGAGTGTGGCTTGGAGCCGGTTGAGACGCGTGCCTCGGTACCGCCGCTGCACAAGGGCGATTGTTCCGAGCAGATCGTCCATCGTGTCTTCCAGGCGCTCGACTCCACGCTCCAGAAGGTAGTCGGTCAGCTCGCCCATGGAGATACCAAGGGCCTCGAGGCGTTCCATCGTATCGCGGGCGACTTCGAGTCCGGTCCCGAGCGTCGCGTCGGTTGTGCCGCGGCTGCTAAGGGCATCGAGCGTCGCGCGGGGCATCGTCTGAACGGTGTCGCGGCCGATGAGCTTCTCGGCGAACAGGGCGCCGGACTCCGGTGCCTCCTCGAGGCCTGCACTGACCCACGACAACCGCTGCGGTCGCACACCTTGCTCGGCCAATGCCTGCCAACGTGGCGCGTCGACAGCTCGCTGGTAGATCTCGTAGGCGAGCGTTGCGTTGGCGACCGCAGTCACTCCCTTGAGCGAGCGGAGCTGTGCTGCGTGCGCTTCGTCGGTGGTCCGGTCGAGCATTTCGTCCAGACGACGGTCGACTTCGGCGTCGATGCGACCGACCGAAAAACTCGCCAGACTCGCGAGTCGGCTGCC
>JAESSZ010001130.1 GCA_016763875.1 Nannocystaceae bacterium | reverse complement strand
GTTGACCCGCCTGTGGATCATGGCTCAGGGCTTCTACTTCACCAACACCTTGCAAGCGACGAGCTGGACTGCGGTCGGTACGGTTTGGCTGCAGGCCGCCCGGGTCCTCTCCTTCCGCGGTGGTGGTGGTGGTGGCCAGATAGGCACGCGTGGCGTCGGCCTCCTCTTTGCGAGCACCACCGTCAGTATCGCCAAAAGGCTCGGCATCGGTGTGTCGTACGAATACTTGCGCGGCCCTGTCATTCGGCACGCCGGTCTTGTGGCCGGGGGGGTCAAGTTCTAGCGGTGACCTTGGGGCTCGCATTGGTATCGCTGGCGTTGCTCGGGCCCCCAGCGCCCGAGCCGGCCAGTGTGCTACGCGTCCCACTGATCCCGCAGCCCGTCGTGCTCCGTGGAAGAAACACGTCGTCCAGCGTTCCTTTGCGGGCACCACGCCGGTCTGTAGCCAAGGCAAGATCGCGGGTCTCTGTTCGGTGGCAGGCCTCAGAGCTCATCGACCTCGAAAAGTCGAGCATGACGGTTTCGATCGATGGACGCCCGGTTCGAACCGCTTGGATGTCGGACCTCGACAACGACGACGGGCCCAATGTCAGTGCTGGAGACCTGTTGGCAAACCTTGGCGCGGTCTCGCCCGGGCCGCACCTCATGACGGTCTCCGCCCAACTCGTCGTCGACGCCGACCCGTGCCTGGAACGCTACGCAGAACAAGCCTGGGTCACGCTGACGACCGAATCCGAGGTCCGGCACGACGCTGCCCTACCCTGGATCTCGAGCGGAGACCTGCGCGAGTTACCCGAGGATTGGCGGCGCGATGACACTGGCGCCGTTGCTCTGGGAGTGCCGCTGTCGATGACACCAGACACGGTGCTCGCGGTCGTAGAGGCGGCGCAAACGCTGCAGCGATGGGGTCTCAAGCCAACGCTGCAGCCCGCGAAGGGGGGGGCGGGGCCTGCGATCATTATCCGTTCTGTGGACCAGCCCGATGCCGTCGCCCCGTCGCTGCTCGAGCGCCTCGCGGTCGCTCCAAAACCGACACGCGCCCTTGTCGAGCTGTCCGGGCTGCAGGTGACGATCCTTGCGCGCACCGCTGCAGACCTCCCCCGCGCCGTGACCCAGTTCGCTTCCGAGCACACGCGGGCCCTGTGCCCAGTCGGCGAGCCTTGTTTGCTTTCCACGAGCGTGAACACGGGGGCGGAAGAAGAAGACGACGAGCAGCAGCCCGCACAAGTCCTCTCGCTGAGCGACATCGGATACGCCCAGGGTTGGACCGCCGAGGGGCCGGGCAAGCACGAACTGCGCATTGTCTGGCCCCGGCCGGCCTCTTGGACGGTCGAGCACCGACCGCAGCTGCGCCTCAAAGCGCGCGTATCACAACACCCGCAACTGGATCGAGAGGCCTCGTCCGTGACGATCAGACTCAACGGTCGTCCGCTTGCAACGTGGCACCTGGCCGAGCCCCAGCCGCAATTCACGCTGGCCGTGGGCATTCCAAACGACGCATGGGCCGACGAGGTATGGGTGTTTGACGTTGTCACCCATCTGCGCGCTGCCGACGACATCCCGTGCGCTGCGATCGACAACGATGTCGTGTGGTTCACGCTGCAGCCCGACAGTGCGCTGTTCGTCGACCGCAGCGAGGCGCTATATTCCGGCATCGCTGGCTTCTACCGGACTAGCGAGGAACGACGGCCGGTGTTGGTGTGGACCGAGCCTCGCGCGTGGCAAGACGTGGTGGTCTGGTCGACGGTGCTCCTGCCATTTGCGGAGCAAACACCACAGGCACAGTGGCGTTGGGCCGACGACACGCGTGGGCCGGCTACGCAGCGCATCACGTTCTCAAGCCAATCTGTGCCCCCTGGCCTGGAGATCGCACGAGGTTGGGGTCGCAGCGAGCGCTGGTGGCTGGACACGTCGCGCACCTTCGGGACTCCGATGTTGGACGTCGAGGACGCCGTCCTGCTGTCGTACGGCCGCGACGACCGAGGCGAACAGCTCGCGATAGTGACGGGATTGATGGTCGAGTCAGAGGACCTCGTTGTGCCCCCTTACGCGACGCTAGTGGGGCGGCACGCGGTGTGGAACAACGAGGCGTGGGCCTCCCTAGACACCAACACTGAACGCCAACGGACCCAGGTCGTCCGGAGAACAACCCCCTCGGATGCCCCGGCCGACCAGCTCGCAGTCAGCGAGCGTGAGCGCGTTTTCCGAAGGCTCAATGTCGCGTGGCTGATTGGTGCGCTCGTTGTCATGTCGGGCCTACTCCTTGTTCTGCGTCGACGTGGGAACTCTACGACGCGCGACGCCAGCGATTTGGAAACGATGCGCCCGGAGGATAACGACGCGCTATGACGCAGCGAAGTCAGCTCCTTGGCCATCTCCGCATCGCGCGACGTTCGACGCGTTGGCTTCGTCGTGCCGCCGCGGCCATGCTCGTACTGGACCTTGCCGGCCTCGCTGTGGTGCTTGGCCTGAGGCACGCCTGGGAGTTCCTGCTGTGAGTGACGAGCCGACGCGACACCCCGGGCTAAGGCTCGTCGACGGCACACAGCCCGAAGCATCCGCTCAGGCGGCGGCCCCAGCGTCGATGTCCGAACAGGAGCGTTTCGAGTTGCTGGTCGCAACGGACATCGAGCACGAGCGGCAGCTGCTATACCGCGCGCTCCTGATCATCGAGTCCGCTGCGGCGCTGATCTTGGTCCGCGAAGTCATGTTGTGGTGGATGCTCGAATGGAGATGACGCCCCTATACATGGCCGAAACCGCGGAGTTTCTCAGCGGCGAAGGCTACCGACTGACGGTGGGTCGGGCGCACTACGGTGAAGGGGCACTGGCGGCCAAGAGCACGCGTTACGAACTTCTCCGTGGCGGGCACCAGCACTTCGTTCTGGAGACCGTGGAGCATCCCGAGGCATGCACGCGCTACTTTTTGGAGGTCGTGGACTTCTTTGGAATGCGCGCGTTCAGCTTTCCGCTGGACTCGTGGAAGTTCTTCGACGATCGCATCGAGTTCAAGTTTGTCCCCGTCGACGCGACGGGGCTCGGCTTGAGCTTCATCATCGAGTTTGATGCCGTTCCGCAGCCCGGATAGGCGCCCGTCAGCTGACCTTGCCGGTCTTGATGGTCTTGTCCCACTTCATTTCGGCGCCGCGGAACTCCTTGATGTATGCGCCGACCGTCACCGCGCACAGGAACGGGCCGTAGCCACCAACGAGAAGTACCAGCGGCGCGAGCCTGCG
>JAESSZ010001129.1 GCA_016763875.1 Nannocystaceae bacterium | reverse complement strand
GCAACATCCGCGCGGACGCACCCTGATTAAACCAGCGAATAAAAGATATTGAGGGCAACAGCGTGTGAAAGTCTATGACCAACTTTTAACCTGAACCATCCGGACATAGATAAACGAAACGAGCCTCATCGGGCTTGCTTGTGGAATGTGTTACGACGCGATTAATACAAACCGTATTTTTTAACCCAAGGAGAATTGAGATGCAGACAGTAAAAACAATTGGTACTATCGTTGCCGCTCTGAGCCTGACATTAGGCGCGGCACCCTCGGCTAACGCAACGGTTATCTTTAGTGATACCACCATGGCGAGCACTACCCCTGGTGCCCCAGACACCCTCGAGCACTTTGTTAACGGCTATACGATCGAAGATACTCTCGCCGCACAGTCCGATGGCAATACCTTTGCGGGGTACACCCAGGCGGGTCAGTTTACTTTCGCGGGGAACTCGTCGCATGTGAACACCTTCCCGACGCTGGCGATCGGCAACGTCCTGAGGATGTCAACGTGGGTCATGCAGGACCCCAGCAACAGCCCCACCTGGACAGACCCCGACATTATGATCTTGAAGATGGAGTTTTACGACGCCTTCGGCGGAACCCGATTGCTGGATACGGAGATCGACGCAGCCAAGAGCACCTCTTTCAAGGGTGTCACTAACGATCTCGGCTGGACCCAGGTAGTCTTTGAGTATGAAGTCAATGCCTTCGATCTGCCTGTCCCAAGCGCGATCGGCGAGATCCGTCCGGTTATGTTTGTCGGCGACTTCACCAGCGCAGGCCCCGAAGGAGGCCGGATGTTTTTGGATAACATCAGTGTTGAGCTTTACACCAATCTCGCCGACGCCGCGGCAAACGACCCACTACTGATCAACCCAACACCCGGCGGATTTGACCTCGCAAACCTCGCCGGCGACATCAATGGCGACGGGTTCGTTGGGATCGCCGACCTGAATATCGTCTTGGGCACCTGGAACAACGGGACACTTCCGCCTGCAGGCAACGCCACCATCCCCGAGCCTGCCTCGATGGCTCTGCTGGGTTTGGGTGGTTTGACGCTGCTGAAACGCCGTCGCTGAATGCACACGACTATCCGCCTCCTCTGATTTTACGGCCGCCCGCCTAGCCGCGAGCGGTCGCATTGGCCAACCATAAGAACGGGATACTTCGCTGACGATTGGACCCAAAATGGGTCACATCATTCAGGACAAAACCTTTCCCGTCGACAGAGCAAGCCGGCTAGGGGTAATAGCTCTCTAGTACTCCAGTGGGTACTGTTATGTATGAACGGTACGGTATGCTGTAATGGCTTATATGAAGGCAAGGCTGATGATGCGATTTCTCTACCAGTTGATAAACATATTCCGTATGCCTGGCTTAGCAATCGCATGTCTTGCTTACGCTTCGTTTGCCCAATCGATCTATGCGCAGGTGCCCAATCTCCCGGGCTGGGTTCTTGCTTGGAACGATGAATTCGAAACCAGCAGCCTAGATACATCCCGCTGGGAAGCGTTGAACCGCAAGGACAGCTTCAACAATGAAAAGCAATACTACCTCCCGGATCAGGTCTCGGTCAGCGGCGGGCAGTTGCATCTAACCGCGACCGATCAGCCGCTGGCGGGCAAGCCGTACCGCTCGGGGCTGGTGCGGACATGGGGGGAACAGACTTTCGGGCGATGGGAAGTACGAGCCGATCTGCCTACCACGCAAGGTATGTGGCCGGCGATCTGGCTTCTGCCCCGCACCGTTACATGGCCGTTGGGTGGCGAGATCGATATCATGGAGAACCGCGGCAGCGAGCCGTTCAAAACCTCCAGCGCTTATCACTGGAACACCACACCAGGCACCAGTAATTTTGCCTTCGGAGAGTACTCCGCCACTCAAGGCGGCCAGCCCGTCAACTTCCACGAGGGTTTTCACAATTACGCCGTGGAATGGGAGGCGGATCAGATACGTTACTACGTCGATGATAACCTGCACTTCACCGTTGATAGCCCGCAGGCACCACAAACCGTCCCCATGAGTTTGATCATCAACCTCGCGGTCGGTGGGGACTTCGGCGGTGACCCCGACGGCACCACTGTCTTCCCGCAGAACTTCGATATTGAATATGTCCGAGTGTGGCAGCGTGACACTACCCCGGCCCCTGTGACCTTTGCCAACGGCGGTTTCGACGACGCCGGCGGCTCGCTCAATAGTTGGACGACTTTTGGCAACACCATCCCGAACGTCAATGTCGAGCCCGGGACTGCGCTCAACGGGACCCACTCGCTGAAGATATTTGGACAGTTCAACGGCAGTGAAAACTTCTCGGGTGTGTCACAGGGGATCACCGTCACAGAAGGGCAAACCGTCACCGCAGACGCCAGCACCTTTATCCAAAGCCAGGACACGCTGTTCGGCAAAAGCAACGAAGTCTTCATGAAACTGGAGTACTACAGCACTTTCGGCGCGGCGTTTGGGTCCGTCGATTTCCTTGGCGAGGCGCAGTTGCTGATTGCCGATGGCACGACGGCTGAAAATACCTGGCTGGCACATCAACTTACCGGCACGGCCCCCATCGGTGCGGTCGAGGCGAGGATTGGTTTTGTCTTCCGCCAGCCCGGATTTGACAATGGGGCCATCTTTATCGACGGCGTATCGTTTACAGCAACCGATCCGGCTCTGACCGGCGACCTCGACGGCGACGGGTTTGTCGGGATCTCTGATCTGAACCTGGTCCTTGGCGCATGGAACGCGTCGATCGCACCCGGTGCAGCAGCCGACCCATCCGGCGATGGATTCGTGGGCATCTCGGACTTAAATATTGTTTTGGGTGCCTGGAACTTGGGCACGCCTCCAACGATCAGCGTCCCCGAACCCGCAGTTATGAGTTTCTTCCTGGTCGGCTGGTTGAGCTTGAGCGGTCGCACGCGGCGGTCGGTATTACGCCATTAGGTTCTGGCCAGAACCTGATTCGATCACCA
Source organism: Nannocystaceae bacterium (assembly GCA_016763875.1). Lineage (GTDB taxonomy): Bacteria > Myxococcota_A > Polyangia > Nannocystales > Nannocystaceae > JAESSZ01. The sequence continues at coordinate 672 of JAESSZ010001129.1, read as the reverse complement.
CCTTGATTACTGTTCTCACCCCAGGACCCCTTGCCGTGACTTCGCACCATAATTACATAGCTCAATTGCTCGCCACGCTTGCCGCTTCGCTTGGACCGTGGTTCACCGTATGCGCGGATACCTCCCCGCCTGTAAAAGCCCTTCAATGGGAGCTTACCTTCAGCGATGAATTCGATGGCCCGGATATCGACCTCGATAAGTGGGAAATCCTCACGCGCAAGGACAGTTACAACAACGAGAAACAATACTACCTCCCCGCGCAAGCGTCGATCGTAGATGGGATGCTCAGGATCACGGCTACAAACGAACCCCACGACGGCAAGGCCTACCGTTCCGCGAGGCTGGAGAGTTGGTTTACACAGGCATATGGCCGCTTTGAAGCACGCGCGAAACTTCCAACGACCAAGGGCATCTGGCCGGCCTTCTGGCTGCTACCAAGAACCGGAGAGTGGCCTAATAACGGCGAGATAGACATCATGGAGAATGCGGGCAGCAAACCCACAACGGTGCAATGCGCGTCTCACTTCGCCGACGACTCCGGCAAGCATGACCATGTTTACAAGACCTATTCAGCTCAGGACGCCGATGGGAAGCCGGTCATTTTCTCCGAGGGCTTTCACCTCTACGCCGTCGAGTGGAGCCCCGAAGAAATGGTTTTTTTTGTTGATAATG
>JAESSZ010001128.1 GCA_016763875.1 Nannocystaceae bacterium | reverse complement strand
TCGCCCGCCAGTGCCTGGTCGTAGTGCGCGAGCCGTAGGCCGACGCCGTGGCCGAGAACAGGACGTGCCGTCACGGGGTTGAGCATGCCGTCGATCGGGCGGTTGAGCATGGTTGTCGTCCTCCGTCGTGGAAACCACAGCGTGAGTCCCTGCTTCCTCGCACGTTCATCCGCCGGGCGGACCTGGTCCTTGGCTGTCGGCGCCCATCCCGCTGGTTGCTCCGATAGCGCGTCTGTACTGCGTTCCAGGTGCTCGCATCGCGCAATGGCTTGCGCTACGCCCGCGCGTTGCGTAACAACCCGCCCCACCGGGCGTTATGTCGTCCGGGCACGACAGGGATCCGAAATGACGATTGCACGCGTAATGACAGTGACCCTTTTCCTCGTGGCGCCCTCGGCCTGCGAAAAAACGCACACGCCGACCACGCCGCCCCCGGCAGCGATAGCGGTGCCGTGGTTGCCGACGACGGCGCTGCGATGCCCGATGATGGTGCCGATGGCGGTGCTGCGGAGAGCACCGAGCCCGGTGCACCAGGCGTCGCTTGGGCCGACAAGACCTTTGACCAAAAGAAGACGTGGATGGGCGTCGAGGTGTTCCCGAAGATGAAGGCCTCGTTCCAGGGCCACGACGCCGCCACGTACAAGAAGTTCACGTGTGCCACGTGCCACGGCGACGACGGCAAAGAGAAGGGCTACAAGATGCCCTCCGATTCCATCTACCCGCTCAACCCCAAAGATCCGATCACGGCGGCGATGGACTACGACGAGGACGTCACCAAGTTCATGATGGACAAGGTCGTCCCAGAGATGGTCGGCATGCTCGAAGGCGTCGAAGGCTACAGCGCCGCCAACCCGACCGGGTTTGGCTGCATGAGCTGTCATCCTTCCGAGTAACGAGCCTGAAGCGTGGCGGTGCTCGGCAGTCATCTGCCGGGCTGGCCACAAACGGGCGCAGCACGAAGACAAGACACGACGATGAGCAACAAACTCGCAACGACCTTCGCCCTCTCGGCGGCTGCCCTGTTTTTGGCCGGCTGCAAGACCGACAAGCCCACCACCGTGCCCGAAGCGACGGCGCCAACCGCTGACGCGGACAAAAAGGTGCGGTGCTACGGCGCCAACGAGTGCTCGGGTCAGACCGCCTGCGATGTCTCAGGGAAGTGGGACTGCGCGGGTAACAATGACTGCTGCGGCAAGGGGTGGATCTTCGTCAGCAAGTCGCAATGCGACGAGGTCGGCGGTGGCCAGGACGAGTCGTTCCTCGAGAACGTCGCGGGGATCTGCGAGGGCAAGGGCGCCGAGACGGATGCAGACGCTGACCCGGCTGCGGACGCTACGGCTGAGGGCTAGAAGTTTCGTCGGCATCGAGCGGCGGCGAAGTGACTTCGTCGTCGCGCTCGCGGCGGCGCCATAGTCCCGCGAGCAGCACGCCGAACACCATGAGGCCGTTGAAACCCTCGCCAGTTGTCCCGTAGAGGGTGAACCCGTCGGGGTCCATCATCGGGACCTCAGCCAGGAAACCATCCACCGCTTGCGGCCCTTGAGCATCGGGGTCCGTCGCCTGCGTTCTGTGGACCAGCCGCCCGGTGGGATCGACGTACGCGCTGACGCCCGTGTTCACCGATCGCACCAGACCCTTGCGGTGCTCGACGGTCCGGAAGACCGCAAGCCCAAGGTGCTGCGTCGGCTCGTCCGTCAGGCCGAACCACGCATCGTTGGTCAGGTTGACGAACACGTGGACCCGTTGCTGCGCCGCCTCCCGGACGAATCGCGGCAGGATGTCCTCGTAGCAAATGAACGGCCCGAGTCGCCATTTGCCCTCCAACTCGAGCACCGAGGCACCGCTTCCTTGCGCGATGTGAGCGGCGTTGGGGAACTTCTCAAGGTACCACTTGGGATCGACGAGCGGCGCGTACTCGCCGAACGCGAGGCGGTAAACCTTGTCGTACATCCCCGCGACCTGGCCGTTCCCGTCGAGCAGGATCGCGGTGTTGAACGGGTACTTGCCCTCGCCTTTGCGCGGGCGGGTGACCGCGCCGAAGAGCACGGGAATGTCGAAGAAGCGCTGGACCTTCCACGCGGCGTTGTCCGGGAGATCGGACTTCGCATCGCGCCGAAATGCGCGGGAGTTGGGATAGGCGGTCTCGCCCCATAGCGCGATCTGTGCGCCCTGGGCCTGCAGTCGCGCGGTCTCTTGCTGCTGTTTGGTGAGAATGCCGAGTCTGCGGTTGCGTCGCCGCATCTCGAGGATGGACATGTTGCCCTGGACGACCGCGAACTTGAGTTTGGGTGCCGCGTCCATCTGTTTTTGGACAGCGGCGATCCGCACTGCGCCGTAGGCGGGGGTGCCCACCAGCAAGACCGCCGATAGCACGGCCGCGCGCCGGTCGAGGCGACGCTCGGAGAGCCAGGTATTGAGCACCTGGTACAGCGCGGCATTGATCGCGACCATGAGGCCGCTGACCATCGTGACGCCCCCGAGTTCTGCGACCTGGATCCACAGCGGCTGCCAGCACCACGAAAGCGCCATGTAGATCGGGAACAGGCACGGCAGCACGGCCTCTACCGCGACCCAGCACATGGGGGCGACCCACAGCAGGGACCATCCCGTGCGGCGTCGGATGAGCGCTGTCAGCCACGCGGCCAGACCCCACAAACATCCGTGCCATGCCGCGAACAGGCCAGCGACCGGCAGCGCCGCAGGCAGCGGAAGACCCGCGAACTTGGTCAGCAAGACCGACATCCACGAAAACCCCCACGACACGGTGGCAAACCCGGTGATCCACGCGAACAAGAACGCACGCCGCGGGGTCGCGCCCTCTATGGCCCAAAACCAGGGGATCCACTGCACCAGCCCCAGCCACCAGATGTCGTACTCAGGACACGAGAGCACCATGGCCACGGTGCTCAGCAGCGCTGCCGCCAGCCGTGTCTTGCCGTTGCGTTCGATCATCGGGTGCCTTGCGGATGGGTGTCTTGCGGATGGGTGTCTCGCGGATGGGTGGTCTTGCGGATGGGCGTGGAGTCAGTCGGTGTTCGAATCGTCGCCAGGCAGCGGGCGGTGGCGCAGGTACAGGTCGGCCAACTGTGCCTCGTCGGCTGGGGTGGGGCACTGCGTCAGTAGGTCTTGCCCGCGCTGGGTCTTGGGGAATGCGATGACGTCACGCAGGCTCGCCGCGCCGGTCATGAGCATTGCGACGCGGTCCAGGCCGAGTGCGATGCCGCCGTGTGGGGGGGGGCCGTACTTGAATGCCTCGAGCAGGAACCCGAACTTGGCCTGCGCATCTTCCTCGGACAGACCCAGCGCCTCGAACACCTGGGACTGCACGTCGGGGCGGTGGATTCGGATGGAGCCGCCACCGATCTCGTTGCCGTTGAGCACCAGGTCATAGGCGTCGGCCCGGACCTTGCCTGGGTCCGAAAGCAAGTACTCCACATGCTCTGCGCGCGGTGAGGTGAACGGATGATGGGAGGAGACCCAGGTGCCCTTGTCGTTCTTTTCGAACAGCGGAAAGTCGGTCACCCAAAGGAACGTCCACGGCGCGTTGTCGGGCACCAACGAGAACCTGTCGCGCAAGTGCAGCCGCAGCGAGTTGAGGACTTTGTGCACCGTGTCCCACTCGTCGGCGATGAAGAGCATGAGCGAGCCCGGCTCGGCGTGCATCGCTTCGCTGATCTTTGCCTTGGCGTCAGCGGTCACATTCTTAGCGAACGGCGCTTCCCAGCTGCCGTCCTCGGCCACGCGGACCCACGCCAGGCCCTTGGCGCCGCCGTTCTCTCTCTTCTTGGCGAAGTCGGTGAGTTTGTCGAGTTGGTTGCGGCCCAGGCCCTTGGCGTGCTCGGCGGGTAGGCACAGGCCCTTGACGACCGCGGCGGCCTCGAACACCCGGAAGCCGCAGCCCCGGCTGGCGTCCGTTGCATCGTGCAACTCGAGCCCAAAACGCAGGTCGGGTTTGTCCGAACCAAAGCGCTCCATCGCCTCTTGCCAGGTCAGGCGCGGGAATGGGGTCGTCAGTTCGACCGAAAGCACGTCCTTCCACAGCGCGCTCATCAGCGACTCCATCGTCGAGAAGATGTGCTCTGGGGTCGCGAACGACATCTCGACGTCGATTTGCGTGAACTCCGGTTGCCGGTCGAATCGCAGATCCTCGTCCCTAAAACAGCGGGTGATCTGAAAGTACTTCTCGAAGCCCGAGCACATCAGCAGCTGCTTGTAGATCTGAGGGGACTCGGCCAGGGCGTAGAACGACCCCGGATGTAGCCGGCTCGGGACCAAGAAGTTTCGTGCACCACCGGGGGTGTACTTGACCATGTACGGCGTCTCGATCTCGTTGAACCCGAGATCCGACATCGTCTTGCGCGCGATGTAGCCGATGCGCGCGCGCGTGACGAAGTTCTTTTGGAAGGAGGGGCGTCGCAGATCGAGGTAGCGATACTGAAGCCGCAGGTTCTCGCCCGTCTCCAAGCGGTCGTCGTCGGACACCGCAAACGGTGGCGTCGCGGACTCGGAGAAAATCTCGAGTTGTTCGACCTCGACTTCGATGGCGCCCGTGGGCATCTTGGCGTTGACGTTGTCACCGCGGCTGATGACCTTGCCGCTGATCCCGACGCAGTACTCGCTTCGTAATGTGTCGCCGAGTTTGTGCGCGGCGGCGTTGATGTCGGGCCCGAATACGATCTGGGTGAGACCCTCGCGATCGCGGAGGTCGACGAAGATTCGCCCACCGTGGTCTCGTCGGCGGTGCACCCAGCCGAAGAGCGTGACACGTTGTTCGATGTGATCGCCGCGCAGAGCAGCGCAATCATGGGTACGACCGGTCGAAAGGAGGCCCGACATGGCCGCGGAGGTTAGCAACGCTGGTGGCCGCGCCAAGGCGTGGCGAAGCGCGGCGTTCAGCGGGCGGCGGCACGGGCGTCGCACGGGCGATGAACGCCAAGCGCAATTGGCGCTAAACAGCGCCCGGACGGTGTGTCGCGGGGGGCAAACACGCGCCGAACTCGCTGGGCGGGACTCGCGCGTGAGCCTTGTACCGCTCGGGTTGCCTGCATTTCGTGTGTGCGGCCCGCACCCCTGCTAAAACGGGCACGAACGCGACGGGCAGCCCTCGAGGGCGAGTGCTGGCGACGCGTACGGGCTGCTTCTGATGCCGCTTCGATTTGCCCACACCTCGGATATCCACCTGCTCGACCTGCAGGGGGTCGCGCCGTGGCGCTACTTCAACAAGCGCATCACCGGGCGCCTCAACCTAGCGCTGAGGCGCGGCAAGAAACACGACAGCTCGCTGTTTGACCGGGCGACGGCCAAGGCCCATGCACTCGGGGCCGAGCGGTTGGTCGTTACCGGCGATCTGACCAACCTCTCGCTGGAGTCCGAGTTCGCGTTGGTCCGACGCAAACTCGACGCGTTGCCGATGCCCGCCACGGTCATCCCTGGCAACCACGACACGTACACGCGGGGGGCCGTCGCGGACGGGCGCTGTGAGCAGTTCCTTGGCCACCACATGGATGGGCAGCGAGAACCCGGACACGCCTATCCGTTCGTGCAGCGCTTCGACGGCGTGGCGCTGGTCGGCCTCAACACCGGGATCGCCACGCCTCCGTTTCGGGCGGTCGGCAAGTTGGGCGACGGACAACTCGCCCGGTTGGCGACAGTGCTCGCAACCCTGCGTCAGGAGGGTCGCTCCCGGGTGGTGCTTATTCACCATCCGGTGATGGCGGGAGAGTCGGGCGACCATAAACGGCTGCTCGATCTCGATGCGTTCGGTGCCGTCATCGCCGAGCACGGGGCCGAGCTGGTCCTGCACGGTCATGAACACCGCCGCATTGACGGAACTTTACCCGGGCCCGAAGGAGACGCCGTGGTTCACGGCATCGCATCGGGCACGAGCCTGTCGGAAGACTCCGGCCGGCGCGCGAGCTTTTCACTTTACGACGCAGACGCGTCGAGCATCCGACGAACGATCTATCAATGGAACGGCAGCGAGTTTATTTCCGACGAAACCAGCGAACTGAGGGTGGCTTGGGCCGCCTGACGACGACGATCCGAGCGCTTGGGCTCGTTGCGGGCTTAGGATTGCTCGGTTCGGGGTGCGCCTCGACCTTGTCCTCGGCTCAGTTGGCCTACGACGACGGTGAGTATGAGGACGCCGAGTCGCTCTACAAGCAGACGCTCACCGAAGGCGACGAGGTCGAGTCCGAGATCGCTCGCGAGGAACTCTTCGAACTCTACATGGAGCAGGCCAAAGAGGCCAAGGGCAAGGGTAAGCGCCAAGAAGAGCACTACCGCAAAGCGCTGACCTTGCAGCCGGGCAACGGTGAGGCCCGTGAGGGGCTTGCCCACGCACTGGTCGCGCTGTTCCGTCACGACGAGGCGCTGCAGATCGTCAAGGACGGTGTGGACAGCCAGACCTGCAAAGGCTGTGAGCGCATGTACGCGGTCATGCTGATCCGGCGCGCGGACAATCAGGCGACCGCAGAGAACTGGGCGGGGGCCGAGGCCGACTACGCCGCGGCGACGAGTTTTTTGCCCGACCCTGCGGTTGAGCTGGCCTTGGCGCGAGCTCGCATGAAGCTCGGCAAGGTCGACGATGCCGCGGCGTCCCTGAAGTCGATCGCACCCAAGATCGGCGTGGAGTCGGTCGGGCTTCGTGGCCAGTTTCTCGAGGGTCGGCGTGACGTCGTGCTGGCGTGTTTGGGTGCCGAAAAAGTCGCACTCGCTGACGAGCTGCTCTACGTTGCACCCGAAGGGGTCTCGGGCGCCGAACAACTCGGCTTGGTTGTCGAGGTCGCGATGGAGTTCTCGCGGCTGGGTAAGCCAGCCGAAGCGCTGTCCCGCATGCTGGCGGTGGTCGCCGCGGCTGATGCAGGCCGTTTGCGACTCACCGACACCCGTAAGGCCGAACTGCGCGACCGTGTGGCGGACTTGCTGGCGGCGCGTGCGGCGTTGTCACTTGCCAACGGGGATACCGCTGGCGCACGGTCCGACATCGACGAAGCGCTCAAGTTGCGACCCTCCAACACGCGGGCTCAGTTGCAGAACGTGTTGTTGCTGGCGGGCGAAGGCAAACTCAGCGCCGGCAAGGTGCAGTTGACCAAGGTCGACAAGAAGATTGTCGGTCGCGTGCAGGTCGACGCGATCTTGCGGGCGATGGAGGTGTCGACGTTGTTGGAGGCCGGTCGCACCGCGGACGCGGCACGCGAGTTGGAGGCTGCGCGCGGGATCGATG
>JAESSZ010001127.1 GCA_016763875.1 Nannocystaceae bacterium | reverse complement strand
GGACCCGGTGGTGGTGGCGTGGCGGGCAGCGGCACACTCGGGGGTCCACCGCTGGTCAGCCCCGGGGGTCCGCTGGGCTCGTCCATCCCGATCGACGGCGGGCCGTGGTCGTCGGCCATGCTCACCATGGGCGCCGAGAGTGAAGCATCAGGCCCGCCCGAAAACGGTGGCGGTGCCCCAGGAGCCACCGGACCGGCGGCAAGGTCCGCATGGCATTGCGGACAGTGCGTCGGAGCTGGCGCGCTGGGGTCGATTCGAAAGCCGCAGTGGTAGCAGTTCGGCATACGAAAGCGGAGCGAGCGTAGCACGAGCTGTCGCGTCGAATGTCGCGAGCGAGTACCGTGGGCGCGTGATCCTCCGGGACCCGGTCCACGGTCTCATCTCCTTCACCGGCGAGGTCGAGACGATTGTCGAGCGGTTGCTGGGAACCCGCGAACTTCAGCGCTTGCGCCGGATCCGCGCGCTGGGCCACGCGTCGCTGGCGTTTCCGGGGGCTGAACATTCTCGTTTTGCCCACGCGATTGGGTCGGCACATGTCATGAAGCGGTACCTGGACCGGGTGCGAGGACTCGGCTCCGACATTCCCGCATCGGACCACATCGACGACCACTCTGCCCGGGTCGCCCTGGCCGCGGCTCTGCTCCACGACCTGGGGCACGGCCCGTACAGCCACGCTTTTGAGTCGGTGATCCCAGGCGGGCGTGAACATGAGAGCTGGACGTCCGCGATTATCCTGGACTCCGACTCCGACGTGAACGCGGTGCTTCGCGATGTCGACCCGCAGATGCCCGCCGCCGTGGAGCGGCTTGTGCACGGAGAGAGTCCGATTCGGCATCTTGCGCGTGCGGTCTCCGGTACGTTTGACGTTGACCGCTGCGACTATCTATTGCGCGACTCCCACATGACCGGCGTCCGCTACGGACTGCTCGATCTCGACTGGCTCCTCCAGGCGCTGCGGCTCCACGTGGTGCCCGGTCAGTCTTCAGCCTCGCTTGCTGTCGACGGCGAGAAGGGCCTGACGGCGGTGGAGGGTTTCTTTCTCGGTCGGCTGTACATGTATCGGCAGGTGTATCTGCACAAGGCCGTGCGTGCCGCGGAAACCATTCTCCGCGCGCTCTTCCGACGCCTCGCGGATCTCGATCGCCAGCCTGGCACCCCCGAAGGCCTCGAGCGTCTCTTGCGTGGCGATGAGGTTTCGACCGCCACGTATCTCGGGCTCGACGACCATGTGATCGAGGCAGCCTTACTCGCATACAGAAACGGCGACGATCCGGTTCTGCGTGATCTTGCCGACCGGCTCGCGTCGCGACGGCTGTTCAAGACCCTTCAGTTGGCCCCGGAGGCGCCCGAGGACGCAGTTCGTGCGGCGCTCGAGCAAACGGTGAAGGACTGTGGCGCAGACCCCCGCTACTACGCGAGCGTAGATCGGGTCGAGATCGACGCTTACAACGAAGACGAAGCGCTCATGGTGCTCAGCGGCGGACGTCTGCGGCGACTGCTCGACTCCTCGCCCTTGCTGCACGGCTTGTCGCGGGAGTCCTTCGTTCACTACCGGGCGATCTTTCGGCCTGAAGACCGCTCGGCGGTCCAAGGAGCGCTCGCTCGGTATGTCTGAGCCGTCGACCGAGCGCGGGCCGGTACGCAAGAAACGCGGCGGCCGCTGCGAAGGCTGTGGCCTGCACCTGCACCTGTGCCTTTGCGCCGAGTTCCCCAAGGTACGGATGGCGGCCAAACTCATGGTGGTGCAGCACATCGGAGAACGCTTCAAACCGACCAACACCGGTCGACTGCTGGCGCGCATGGTCAACGACGCGTCACTGACGTTCTTCGGCATGCGTGAACCTCCTTTCGATACCACCGCGTTCGAGCAGTCCGATGTTGTGTGGCACAACATCTTTCCACGCGATGGCGCACCAGTGCTCAACGCTGCGCAGCTCGCCGCGATGCAAACCGAGGCTGGCGAGGATCGACGACTTGGTTTCGTGGTCCTCGACGGAACCTGGCACCAGTGCTCGCGCATGAGCCGTCGCGTCCCGAAGGTCAAAGACCTCCCGTGCATCGCCCTCCCCGATGGTCCGCCTTCGCGATGGGGCGTGCGTACCCAACATGACGTCCGTGGTCTGTCGACGTTCGAAGCCGGCATACGCCTGGTCTCGCTGCTCGAGGGCCCCGAAGTGGCAAAGCCGCTGCAGACGATCTTCCACGAAATCGCGGCGCGCCTGTTGTTCATGAAAGGCAAGCTAAGGCAACCGGAGGTACCCGCTCAATGGCGGACGGACGTCCTGCCCGAGCTCGCCGGCTGAGCCCAAGCGCTCGCACGTTCGTGTGGATGGGTGCGCTGTCGGTGGTCACCCTGGCCCTCGGTGTGCTGCGCGAGTTCGTGATCGCACGTGACCTGCAGGCCAGCGGTGCCGCCGATCTCTTCTTTCGCGGGCTGGTGATCGTGGGGGTGTGTCGGAACTTTGGTACCGCCCTGTTTCGCGCGCGATGGGTGCCCGTCGGACCCGGTGTGTCATCTGGCGAGTTGTTGCGCCGCGAATGGAAGACATGCGTTGCGGTCGCCGTCATCGCTATCGGCGCACTGCTGGCGATCGCGGGCTCGGACTGGCGCGAGCCCACGATCGCCGTGTTCGCCGTGGGGGCGGTACTCGCGATTTTCGGCGCAGCGGTTCGCGCTTTGGGGGAGCGCGGTGGCCTTGAACGACGTGCCTTTATCCTGGAATGGGCGCTCCCGATTGGCACCATCATTGGCGCCGTCACCATCGGCCGTGGCGCGCTGGGACCCGCGGTGGGTATTACCGGAGGACTCGCCGTCGGCCTCGCCGTGCTGAGCCCCGCTGTTTTTCGTGGGGAGGCCAGTACCGCGTCCCAAAGCAAGGGGACCGATACCGCCGCACGCACGCCCTGGCTGCTTGTCGACACCCTTGCGTACGTCAATCTCGGCCTGCTTGATGCGGCCCTGTCCAAGCACATCTTCGACGAGGGGGGCTACGCGTTGCTCAACTACGGTTGGCTGTTCGTCAACGCCGCACTCGCAGTCCCTACAGCTGCGGCCACGGTCGTCGCGCTGCGGATCTCTTCGGGAGGCGGAGTGGAGGTCCACCGCAAGCTTCGCAACTGGGCGTTCATCGCCGGTGCGGTGGTCGGTGTGGGTGTGGCCATGGTGTGGGCGCTACTGGCCTGGGATCCCGTGTCTTCGCGCGTCGACGCGGCCGCCGGTTGGGCCATGTCGGAACGCATCCGCCCTGTGATTCTGTTCGCGGTCCCGTTCGCCGCGCTGCGACTCACCAACACCGTCGGTCGTCAGTTCCAGATTGTCGCAGACCCCAAGCGGTTGCTGCCCTGGGACTTTGCGGGCTTGGCCGGGCGAGCGGCCATACTCGTGATTGGCGTTCGTTACGTTGGTATTTTGGCGTCGCCTATCGGTGTCGCCTTCGCCGAACTCGTGCAGCTGGGTGCGTGGTTTCGTGGGCCACGAAAACCCGCGCCATGATGTTTACGCTCAGTCCGTCGCTTCGGCGTACAGCTCAAACGATGTGCCCAAGCCCGCGCGGTCCAGCCAGGCGACAGGCAGTGTGGCGGCGCGGGCTGCAAGACTTGCGACGGCTAGCCCCGCCCGGGATTGCCCGACGAAGTAGCGCTGGAAGTTGCGTTGCAGTGTTGGGCGGTCCAGCGCGGAAAAACTAGTCCAACGAAACGGCCGAAAACCCGCACGTGCCAACAAGCGCTGCAAACCCTGGCGCGTGAACAACGTTAGGTGCTCAGGTGGCGTGATCATCGGAAATCGTCGCCGTAGTACCCTCGCGGGCACCCCTGACCAACTCGGCGTGGACAGGGCTAGGACCGCGCCAGGTGCGACATACGTGCGAAGTCGCCGCAGGACCGAAATGGGACTCGGGAGATGTTCAATAACCTCCCACAATGCGAGGGCATCGACGCGGCTCTGCGGTTCAAAGTCATCGACCCATGTATCGTGAACCACAAGACCACGCGCTCTCGCCCGCGCTGCCGCTGGACCACCGTCGACGCCCTCCGCCTGGAGCGCTATCTCCCCACATGCGTCGAGGAAATAGCCCGCGCCGCATCCGATCTCCAGCACCGTTCGACAGCCTCTATCGCGCAGCACCTGTGCCCTTGTTCGCGCCTCGGAGAGCATCCGATCCGCCGATAGCTCGACAGCTTGGTGGTAGTCAGGCTGAATATAGATCTGTCGGATCGTCTCCGCGTCTGGGAGCGGTGAGACGAACAACGTGCCGCATGATCCACACTCGACATGAGCGAAGCCGCCCACGACGAACGCTGGTGTCGAGTCTTGCCTCTCGCAGGCCGGGCACGGGCGCGCAGTGGGAACCACGACCGACAGCCTACCGGACATCACGACGATCATGCCTGCCTTAGAAGATGACGCCGACGCCTCGCGCACCGAGGCCGAACTGCGCGATTTTTGGCGGGCCTTCGATGTGCACCGCCTGCAGCTACGCATGCAGCTCATGGAGGCACTAGGGGCTCGACCCTTCGGGCTCAGGGTGCTGTCACTGCTCGTGCCGGACCCCGTTTCCTCCGCGGGTGCCCAGCATGCGCAGCACCAACGTCACGCCTGGCTTGGCGGGGATTGGCGCGGATTGGACAACCGAATTGCGGGGCAGATCGAGCGCCTCATCGACGACGGACTTCAATGGCCGACGTGGTTCGACCTCCAGCATCAGATTCGTGAGGTCTTGCTGCATCGTGTTCTCGACGGCTACTCAGCAGACCCAGCGCGCGGTCGATCGGCCCTTCAGGGCGTGGGAAGGGTGCTCGACCACTTGACGGCGAGGGTTGGCGAAGCCATGCGGCCCCCGCCCGAGGACGATGCGGATCGACAGTTCGCGGATGACGAGGCGGACCAGGCGACGACGCCCGAGGAGACGATCCGCATCGTGTTCGATGCCGCGCCGGTCGCGATGCTCTCGGTTGCGAGCGACGGCACAATAACGGCGGGTAACCGGCAAGCGGAGTCCATGCTGGGCTACGTTCGCGGCGGACTTGACGGGTTACCGCTCGAAGACCTTCTGCCCGAGGACATCCGCCCGCGCCACGTGAAACTACGTGCCCGCTTTGCGGAAATGCCCACGGCACGCCCCATGGCACCGGACAAGCAGCTCAAGGCGCGACGCAAAGACGGTACCGAGATCCGGATCGAGGTCGGGCTAACCCCGTACGACGGAGACACGGGCAAGCTCGTGCTCGCATCGCTGTTCGAGGTCACTCAGGACCATCAGACCGCCGCCCGTTTGCGCCGTGCGATGGCTGAACTCGAACGCAGCAACGAAGAACTCGAACAGTTCGCGTACGTGGTGTCCCACGACCTGCAAGAGCCATTGCGGATGGTCTCAAGTTACAGCGAGCTGCTTCGCCGCCAGTACCATGGCCAGCTCGACGAGAACGCCGACATGTACATCAACTACGCGGTCGATGGTGCGCAACGACTGAGCCGCGTCGTCCAGGAGCTGTTGAACTACTCGCGCGTGGGGAGCAAGGCGGGTAGCTTTGTTCCCACCAATACCGCGCAGATGGTGGAGGTCGTGTGCGCCGACCTTGGTCTCGCACTGGACGCAAGTGGCGCCGAGGTCTTCGTTGAAGGACGGCTGCCCACCATCGTCGCCGACTCCAGCCAGTTGCAGCTCGTGTTTCAAAACCTGATCGGCAACGCGATTAAGTTCGCGCGCGAAGGGGTTGCTCCCCAGGTCCGACTCCGCGCGGAGCGTAAGGCCGAGCTGTGGCAGTTCACGGTTAGCGACAACGGAATTGGCATCGAGGAGAAGTTCGTCGAACGTATCTTCGGGCTGTTCCAGCGGTTGCACTCACGCGAGGCGTACGAAGGCAGCGGCATCGGACTCACCATCACGCGCCGTGTCATCGAGCGGCACGGTGGGCGAATCTGGGTCGAGTCGACCCCCGATGAGGGCTCGACCTTCTTCTTCTCGCTGCCTTTGTGGCCGGTGACGCTCTAACCGACTTTGGACACGCCGCGCATCGAGGCCTTGCATGCCCCCGCGGCGCGGGTCCACGCCAGCAACTCGCTGCGGTGGTGCAAGACGGCCGAGGCCGTTCGGGCGCAGGGCGAGGTCGGTCGGAGCTGTGTTGGGGCGCAATTGGCCTGAATTGGCGTTTCTGAGGTCATGCTAGTAGGCAATCGTGGGAGGTGTCACGAAACATCCTACCACTGCTGACCCCGGTGTCGCGAGCAAAGTTCGCACAAACTGGCGAACCCCCAACTCAAGTGCCTGAGGCGGCTGGCGAGGGATCTGGATCGAGTTCCGGCGACTGCTCGAATGCGCGCGTCTCGGTGGGGCGAATCTCGTGGGGAGCGGGGAGCAAATGCGAGACATCCATCGTCGCAAGTTCCCCACGACCGGTCTTGAACGCGTCGGTGTCTGTGTCGAGAGCCAGCGCGGGCTCCTCGTTGCCTGGGAAGCCACGCACCGCGTCTAGCCATCCCTCCACATCGGGTAACGACAACGAGCGTCGTTGTCGTGAGACCGCGCTGAGCAAGTGGGCCTGCCCGATAACGATGGTCTTGAGCTCGATGTCCATCGCCCGACGCGCCGCTTCGCGAACAACGGATGCGAGGTCTGCCGCTGTCATCAACGGTGTGGCCTCGGCAATGACATCGAGCTCAATGTCGTCCGCGAACTCTAGGCCAGCGTGAGCGGTGACGTGGTGTTCAACGATCGCGCGTCGGTCGGCTGCACACGGAGGCATCAGCGAGATGTGGTGATCGAAGCGACCACTGCGACGCACCACGGGCGGGAGCGCCGAGCCCAATCGCACGCACCCGATGACGAACACGCCACTCACGGGCGCGTACTCGAGCAACTCTCGCAACTCCGCCGACATGCGTCGCGCGGATTGGTCGGTCGCCTCGCTCGCGACCAGGAGATCGAGATCATCGAGCACCAACACGGATGGC
>JAESSZ010001126.1 GCA_016763875.1 Nannocystaceae bacterium | reverse complement strand
TGCGCGTTCATGTTGGCACCGTCGAGATAAACTTGGCCGCCGTGGGCGTGCACGACGTCGCAGATCTCGCGGATCGAAGCCTCGAACACACCGTGCGTCGACGGATACGTGACCATGATAGCCGCCAGTTCGCTCGCGTGCGTCTTGGCCTTGGCGCGAAGGTCAGCCACGTCGATATTGCCGCGCTCGTCGCAGTCGACCTTGACCACGCGCATGCCCGCCATGACCGCGCTCGCCGGATTGGTCCCGTGCGCTGAAACCGGAATGAGACACACCGTGCGGTCACTATCGCCGCGCGCACGGTGATACGCCGCGATGACCATCAACCCGGCGTACTCGCCCTGCGCGCCCGCGTTGGGCTGCATGCTCACTCGCGAAAACCCAGTGATATTGCGAAGCCAGCCCTCAAGCTCGTCGATCATCGCGCGGCAGCCCGCCACGTCTTGCTCGGGCGCAAACGGATGCATCTCACCGAGCTCTGGCCAGGTGACGGGGACCATTTCCGAGGTCCCGTTGAGCTTCATCGTGCACGAGCCCAACGCGATCATGGAGGTGGTCAGCGACAGGTCCTTGGCCTGCAGGCGGTTGAGGTACCGCAACATCTCGTGCTCAGCGTGGAGTTTCGAGAACAATGGGTGGGTCATGAACGGCGTGGTGCGTTGGTGTGCCGTTCCGTAGTCCACCGTTGCCGCGTCGGCGAGCGCCCCCCAGTCCGTGCGAGCCGCCGCCCCTCCGAACGCAACAAACAAAGCCTCAAGGTCCTCGACTGTGACCGTTTCATCCAACGCTACGGCCACGCGTTCGTCGTCGAGTTTGCGGATCAGATAACCCGCCGTACGACAGCGGTCGACGATACCGCTCGAGTTCCCAGCCCCGACGCCAACCGCTATCGTGTCGAAGAAGTCCTCGTGGTCCACGGTGTGTCCGAGACCGCGAACCGCGACGGCCAACCCTCTGCTCGCCGCCCGGACTCGGGTGGCGATGCGCGTGAGACCAACAGGGCCGTGGTACATGGCGTACAGCGCCGACATCACCGCGAGCAGAACCTGCGCCGTGCAGATGTTGCTCGTCGCTTTCTCGCGGCGAATGTGTTGCTCACGGGTCTGCATCGCCATCCGTAGCGCGGGCTGCCCCGCAGCGTCTCGGGTCACACCGATAACCCGGCCTGGGATGTGCCGTTTGAACTCGTCCCGCGTCACCAAGAACGCAGCGTGCGGGCCGCCGAACCCCATCGGGACACCAAATCGCTGAGCGGATCCCACAGCGACGTCGGCCCCAAGAGCGCCCGGCGACTTGAGCAACGTGAGCGCCAGCGGGTCCACCGACAGCACCGCCATCGCGCCCGCGGCGTGGATCTTCTCGATGAGAGGCGCTGGGTCCCCGAGCCGGCCCTCGGTGTTGGGGTACGACAGCAGCGCGCCAAAGAGTTCGACGCCGCTCCAATCGAACCGAGTGGGATCGCCGACGTGCACGGTCAATCCCATGCCGCCGGCCCGCGTTTGGATCACCTCCAGCGTCTGCGGATGGCAGTGCGCATCGACAAAGAAATGATCGCGTTTTCCTCGACCCACACGGTGACACAGCGCCATCGCCTCGGCCGCCGCGGTCGCTTCGTCCAACAACGAGGCGTTGCACAGCGGCAGGCCGGTCAGGTCGGCGAGCATGGTTTGGAACGCGAGCAGAACTTCCAGGCGGCCCTGGGCGATCTCGGCCTGATACGGCGTGTACGCGGTGTACCAACCGGGATTCTCCAACACGTTGCGCGTGATGACTGCCGGTACCTTGCAGCCGTGGTAGCCCATGCCAATGAAGGCGCGCCGCCGTGCGTTGGTGCCCATGGTCTGACGAAGTTGCGCGAGCAACTCGGCTTCGCCGCGCGGCGGACCGATGTCCAGCGCGCCCTGCATGCGGATGTTGTCGGGCACCGTATCTTCGATGAGCGCGTCGAGGGTCTTGTACCCGAGCACGGCGATCATCTCGGCGATATCGTGTTCACGGGGACCGATGTGGCGTCGTACGAAAGTATCGGTCACCGACAACGTCTGATTGGCCTCGGACATCGCGCGCACCCTACCAGCCCGCGGACCTGCGATCAGCTGCGCCCGCGTATGCGCTGCGCGATGCGGGCCGCGCGAGAAACGAGCCCTTGCACACGTTGCCGCGGCAGGTCATCACCGTAGTAGGTCCGGACCTCGGGGTCGGGAAGCTGAGTGCGCCGACGCGCGACGGCCTCAAGATACCCGGCCAGTAGCGCCACTCCACGCAGATCGCGATCGTGGATCGACGCACGTGCGGCCTCGGCTGCCACGAGCAATGGGTGCGCACCCACGCGCCAACGGTCGCGGCCGACAGCAAACAGTCCCGCCCACCAACCTGCACGCGAGCCTTCGGGTTGCACGGTCTCCGCGAGCAGATCGTCGTAGACGACCGTCTTCCAGCCGCGATTGCGCGCACGCAAGCCCGTCACCCCCGCCCAGCAGGGCGTTGGATACGCACCGATCTCTTCAACGCATTCCCGTCGCCAGACCCGAAGCCCTGCCCGCGGTGCATCGTCGACCGCGGGTGGTGGCACCACGCTGCGGCCGTTGCCATCGACCGACGCCACCGTGCACGACGCGATCCCCACTTCGCGATCGTCGTCCATGCGCGCGATCATCTCGGCGAGCAGGTGCGGTGGGCAGCGAATGTCGGCATCGAGATTTGCGACGTGCCGGTAGCGGATGCCCTCGGCCTCGGCCAGTGCAGCCGCGTACGCAAATCCGTGGGCCACGACCGCCGCGTACCCGGGCGAGCCAGAGATCGTGACATCACCATCCAGCGGAGTGCTCGCGGCCACGCCTGAATCGCGAGCCTTCGACTCCGCCCCGGTCACGTGGATCCAAGGCTCCCTGGCGGTCAACGCGGCCAGCGCCTCGCGGGTGCCGTCGGTACTACCGCCATCAACAAAGACCCAAACCGCGGGCCCATGCTCTTGCGCACGAACGGTCGTCACCAACTCGCTGAGTTGTTGGAGTTCGTCGCGAACCGGCGTGACTAGAAGGTACGCCGAGTTGGCCTGCACCTGGGGCTCCACGGATGTGGGCAGCGTAGCCGGTTTTCAACGCGGTGCGATCATCGATCGCGGCACGATCACCATCAGTGACTCAGGCACAGAACCAGAGGCCCCGATCTCGAAGCTGCGCGCGGACGCCGGGGAGTCGGCCAATCCGACGGTGTAGCGACCTGGGCGCAGCATCGCCGCGATGGAAAACGAGCCTTGCGCATCGGCGCGGGTCCGGGCGACCTCACGGCGTACGCCGCGGCCTCCCTCGACCACGACGAATACAACCACCTCCACGCCATCGACGGGCTCGCCTGGGTGCGCCCCATCGGACGCCGTGGTCACCTGCCCACGCAACTCGACGAGCGATCCCCCGGGCGCCTGATACGAGCAGCGCGCGTCATCCGGCGCAGGGGTCCCGTCGCCGAACGGATCGACGGCACCATCCGGGCAGGTATCGGGACGGCCGTGGGCTGCTTGGCTCACAAAACGAGGACGCATGCGGCCTGTGCGGCCCGATGCGCACCCGGAGATCGAAGCGAACGAGATCGCCACCGCAACCGCGACGAGCCCCGCGACACCGCCGCGGCCAGGCCAAATCTGAGGTATTTCGCGCCGAGGGCGCGGCCAGGAGTGAAACGCGCGGGACATCTCGAGAGCGGGCGGCGGGCGGACCCACAACGCGCGGCGATGTTGCCACCGCGTGCGAGACACCGCCACCGGTGGCGCGCCGTCGAGCCCTGCCCCAGCCCGCCGCGCAATCAGCCGGTTGACCGCGACCGGCGCAGTGGTAAGACTGCTTGTCATGACGGGCTACCAGCAGCAACCCCACAGCCAGCAGTACGTCGGTGGCAGCCAAGTGCAACTGACCGCTGGCTTGCGACAGTTCATGGCTGGTGTCTACGCATGGATGGCCGCCGGTATTGGCCTCACTGCCGCCGTCGCCGTCGCCGGATCACAGTCCGACGCCGTGCTCGGCATGATGTACGGCCCCAGCCGCATGGGCCTCACCATGCCCGGCTACGTCATCGTTTTTGCGCCACTCATCGTGGTCATGTTCCTGCGCTCACGTATGGAGCGCATGAGCGGTGGCGGTGCGGTCGCCACATTCATGGGGTTCGCCGCCCTGCTCGGTCTGAGCTTCTCCGCGATCCCGCTCATCTACCAGACCGCCAGTCTCGCGAAGATTTTCCTCTCGACGGTCGGCATGTTCGGAGCCATGGCCGTCCTGGGATTCGTGACGAAGAAGGATCTGACCGGCATGGGTCAGTTCCTTACGATGGCGCTGTTCGGGGCCATCATCGCGTCGGTCGTCAACGGGTTCTTCGTCGGCAGTTTCGGCATGGACACCGTCATCTCCGCCGTGATCGCCATCGTGGCCGCGGGACTCACCGCGTACCACACGCAGTCGATCAAGCAGGTCTACCTGGTCAACGGCGGACGCGGCAACCTGGCGATCATCGGGGCGCTGCAGTTGTACGTCGACTTCATCAACCTGTTCCTGTCGCTGCTGCGCCTGTTCGGCAATCGCAACTAGGCCTGCAGCAGGCCACGGCCGCACTGCCGGCCGCATGAACCCGACGTTGCATTCCGCTCGACACCGCGGGGCCGTCGGGTTCGTTGCATCTCACACCCGCGACGCCACGCGTGCGCGGATAACCACCCCAATTCCCAGCGGGAAGGCGGTAGGCTGCGGCGATGAGGCTTTCTGGCCGGATCCTGTGGCTCACCGACGACTCCGATCTCCTTGCCAAGCAACTGCGCGGAGAGGACCCCAAACTGTCGCCGGCCGATCCGCCGCCCCTACACTTCGGCGTTAACACCGACGGGATGATCAGCGGTGCCGCGTGCACGCTCGGCTACACGGGCGAGGTCCTCGGGCCGTACTTTCTAGAGAACTTCAAGGACACCGTGGTCAAACGCGGCGTGTTGGACGGCGGATTCCAAGTCGTGGTCGGCGGCGATGCCTACGGCTCGGGCAGCAGCCGCGAGGTCGCAGTGGTCGCCCACCAGGGGGCAGGCATCGAGTTGGTGGTCGCGCGCAGTTTCCAGCGCATCTTCCATGAGAACATGGTTTACAGCGGTCTGCCGTTCACCACGGACTTCTCCGTCGTGCAGCAACTGCAAGACGGCGCCCAGATCGAGTTGGGCGCGCTCTGTGACGCGCTGCCGCCGTTCTTCCAAGAAGTTGCCCAGTCCGGCGGCCTGATGGCGTACGGCACGAACCTGCTGGCGGGCGAAGTGCAACCCACCTACGCCACCGAGCGCAGCGCGGCACCGATGAACTGCATCGAGAAGATCGCGGCAAAGA
>JAESSZ010001125.1 GCA_016763875.1 Nannocystaceae bacterium | reverse complement strand
GCGGGCCCATTCGACACGAAGCGAGTTACTTGATCTCGACGTCCGCGCCTGCAGCTTTGAGCTTCTTGGAGAGCTCTTCGGCCTCGTCCTTGCTCACGGCTTCCTTGATATTGGCGGGCGCGGACTCCACGAGAGTCTTTGCTTCCTTGAGGCCGAGGCCCGGAATGGCTTCGCGGACCGCCTTGATGACGTTGATCTTCTTTTCGCCGAAGCTCTTGAGATGCACGTCGAACTCGGTCTGCTCTTCGACCGGGCCCGCGTCAGCAGCAGCGGCAGCGGCAGCGACAGGCGCGGCGGCGGAGACGCCCCACTTGTCCTCGAGGTCTTTCACCAGCGCAGCGATTTCCATCACCGGGAGGTTGGAGAGATAGTCGATAACTTGGTCTTTGGTGAGATCAGCCATGGTCTTGAATCCTTTGTATGTTTGCGACGCTCCTCCCCAGAAGGGGAAGTACAGCCAGCCTTAGGCGGCAGCGTCTTTCTTCGCGTTGAGGACGTTGAGGAGGTTCTGAGCGGGTGCATTGAGCACGCGCACCATCTGTGTCGCTGGCGTGCTGAGCAGGGCCAGGAACTGACTTTTGAGTTCGCGAGGACCAGGCATCGCAGCAAGGCGCTGCACACCCTCAATGTCGAGCACGGTCCCATCGGCGATACCGCCTTTGATCGAGAGCTCGTCGTTGTCCTTTGCGAAATCACGTGCAACCCGCGCCGGAGCACCGGGGTCTTCGACGTTGTACGCAAGCCCACTGACACCCTTGAGAAGGGGCGTGAGTGGTTCATGCGCTGTACCCGCGATCGCGAAGCGAATCGTCGAGTTCTTGAGGACCTTGTAGGTACACCCAGCATCGCGAAACTTGCCGCGGAGTTCGTTGGCCGACTTGACGGTCAGCTTGCTGAACTCCACCAGCACCATCGCGGTGGTGGCATCCAGTTCGTCTTTCAGACCGGCTGAAAGTTCTCTTTTAGTGACGCTGTCCATGTTTTGCTCGCTTGGACTAATGGTGGAAGGAACGCGGAAGGCGTTCCTTCAGTCCCCTCCCCCTCGGGAGCGTTGTGTCGGAGCCTTCCACTCTGGGCAGGACGAAGACGATCTTCGATTAACGGGCGAAGCCCTTCCTGCGGTCTGGGAGTGGTGCCCAGGCAAAAGCCGGGCGTGGCGGTAATTTTTCCGGTGGCGCGTTGTCCTTTGTGAGTGCCGCTAGACGTCGACCGTCGCGTTGACGTCGACCGTGTCGAGTTTCACGCCAGGACCCATCGTTGAGGAGATGGTGACGCTCTTGAAGTACTTGCCTTTGGCGGTCGCCGGCTTGAGACGGTGAAGTGTCTCCAGCAGCGTCGTCAGGTTGGCCTGAAGCTTCTCGGCGCCAAACGAAACCTTACCGATCGGGGCGTGCACGATGCCCGTCTTCTCCGTCCGGAACTCGATACGACCGGCTTTGAGCTCACGAACGGCTTTGCCGACGTCCATCGTCACCGTGCCCACTTTGGGGTTCGGCATGAGGTTACGCGGGCCAAGCACGCGGCCCAGACGGCCGACGAGGCCCATCATGTCCGGCGTTGCGATAGCGCTGTCGAAGTCGAGCCAACCATCGTCCTGGATCTTGGAGACCAGGTCCTCGGCGCCGACGAAGTCCGCGCCCGCCTCAGTGGCTTCCACGGCTCGCTCGCCCTTGGCGAAGACGATCACGCGGATCTTGCGGCCCGTGCCGTGCGGCAAGCTGCATGAGGAGCGAATCATCTGATCGGCGTGACGCGGGTTGACCCCGAGTCGTGCCGCACATTCGACGGACTCATCGGCCTTTCCCGTCCCGATCGAGGCTACGGCTTCGCAGGCTTCTGCGATCGTGTAGCGCTTGGCCGAGTCGAGTTTTTCTTTGTTGGCGCGGTATCGTTTTCCGTGTTGCGGCATCGTCTGTAGGCTCCTCCGAGGTCCAATCGAGCAAGCTCTCCCTCGGGCTGGTAGCAGTCAAAAACTAGAGGTCTGGAAATCCTAAGAGGACGGATCGGCAAGACGAGCGCCGCGGGTAGAGCCCGAGTTGCACGTCGCGATCCGTCCCGAGGTCAGTCAATGACGTTGAGGCCCATCGAGCGGGCGGTCCCCTCGATTGACTTCATCGCGTGCTCAACGGAGAACGCGTTCATGTCCTTGAGCTTGTAGGCGGCGATCTCGCGGATCTGCTCACGCTTGACGTCGCCCTTCTTCACCTTGTTCGGCTCGCCGGACCCCTTGGGGATGCCTGCAGCCTTGAGCAGCATCACTGCGGCCGGCGGCGTCTTGGTGATGAAGGAAAACGAGCGGTCGGAGTAGACCGTGATCTCGACGGGAATTACCGTTCCCTTGTCCTTCTGCGTGCGAGCATTGAACTGCTTGCAGAAGTCCATGATGTTGACGCCCTTGGAACCAAGTGCGGGACCGATGGGCGGTGCAGGGGTGGCTTCGCCGCCCTTGCACTGCAACTTGATCATGCCGGTGACCTTCTTCATCGCTGATAACCTTCTTCGTAAACTGGGTCGTGTGTCGGTGCGGGGTTGCGGTGGCTGAGCACCGACCTAGGTCGCGGGTTCGACCTCACTGAAGTCGACCTCGACACGGGTCGGTCGACCGAAAATGGATACGGACAGCCAAATCTTGTGCTTGTCCTGGTTCACCTCCTCCACCTCTCCGGTGAAGTTGGCAAATGCGCCGCTCTTGACGCGAACGTTGTCGCTCACCTTGTAGGTGACCGCTGGCGCCGGAGCCGCCTCGACGCCCTTAGCCTCGCCGGAAGTCGCCCCGAGCATGCGCTGCATCTCGCGTTGAGCGACTGGCTTGGGCGTATTGCCGCCGAGGAACCCGGTGACCTTTGGCGTGTTCTTGACCATGTGCCACGCCTCTTCGGTGAGCTCCATGTTCACGAAGATGTAGCCAGGGAAGAACTTCCGCGTGGTCTTAATCGTCTTCTTGCCACGCTGTTCGGTCACCGACTCGGACGGCACAAGGATCTCGCCGAACGCGTCTTCGACCGGCTTGCCCTTCATGCGCTCTTCGAGCGCACGCTTGACCGTATTCTCGTAGCCCGAGAACGTGTTCACCACGTACCATTCCATCGGCGTCGTCATATTCCGTAGAGCCAGTTAGTGATGCGCGACCACGACTGGTCCATTGCCCACAATAGGCAGGAGCAGACGAGAGTCATGACGATCACTACGATCGTCGCTTGTCGGGTTTCAGCCTTGGTGGGCCAGGTGACTTGTGAGATCTCCACGATGACCTCGGTGCAGAACTTGAACCATTTTTCCTTGCGCCACGCGTAGAGCGTGCCGCCGATCGAAATGGTTGCTGCGATGAGGGTGGAGGTCGTCTCATCGGGTCGTTGGATTTGTGGCCACGAGGACCACACCATCGACCAGATGTCCTCCACGGCGTGGGACAGGACCCAAAACGCCATGAATCCGCCGAGGGCGAAAATGAGGTGCGCCCACCGGGTCGGGTCGGACTCTCGTTTGATCGTCCCCTTCCGTTTTTTACTTTGCGCCATGGTCAGGTTTCCTTTTTCCTCCCGCACCGGTCTGCGACACGGGGTTGGGATCCGGGATACTTCGTTGATGGGTGGTTTCTGACGACTAGCAGGGGGCGAGGGGCTCGAACCCACGGCCTACGGATTTGGAGTCCGTTGCTCTACCAACTGAGCTAGCCCCCTAGGGAGGTCCGCACGGACGTGCGGGACCGGCGATGTCGAGAGACTCAGGGAAGCGCGCCACCTCGACCAAATCGGTCGAGCCCATCGGCGCTCGCCACCCGCGAAGCCAACTCGCGGATAATCACCGGTTTACTTGGTTTCTTTGTGCTCTATCTGTTTGCGGCAGAAGCGGCAGTATTTCTTGAGGTTCAACTTCTCTGGCGTGTTGCGTCGGTTCTTCATGGTGGAGTAGTTCCGGTGCTTACACGCGACGCACTCAAGAGTAATGATGATTCGATGTCCGGCAGCCATGTAGGAGACTCCCTCGGGTCGGAAGGGTGCGATGCCATAGCAAGACCCGTTCCGGGTTTCAAGTGAAGTTCGGGTTGCAATGCAAATTCCCTCCGTGTGCCCTTCTTGGCGCCAGATTGGCCCGTATTAGCGGATCCGACGCCTCGCGCGCCGCGCGGGTGCGGCCGACGCGCAAGACTTCGGCTTTCACGCGTAAGGAGATCTCGGTCGGGGGATGCATCGGCAGGCGCGAACCTCGCACCAACGATGCGTCGGTGTCGTACAGCGCGGCACAGCGAGGCCGGGGGCCGCTGAAACACCACCCCTCACCCCACAACGTGAAAAGCCCTCGGACCCGGCAGGGGGCACGAGGGCTCGTCGCAGGCACGAATGCCTAGCGGAAGCTATTCGATGATCTTGATGACGACACCAGCACCTACGGTGCGGCCGCCTTCTCGAATCGCGAACTTCAGCCCGTCTTCGCACGCGATCGTGTAGATGAGCTTCACTTCGATCTCGATGTTGTCTCCGGGCATCACCATCTCCACGCCTTCTGGCAGGAAAATGTCGCCCGTCACGTCCGATGTACGGAAGT
>JAESSZ010001124.1 GCA_016763875.1 Nannocystaceae bacterium | reverse complement strand
TCACCACCGCCATCACCACCGTCGCCGCCGCCTTCACCACCGCCGTTGGTGTAGCCGCAACCGGCTTCGAGACACAGGCAGTTGCACAGGGTCTCGTCTCCGATCAGAAACTGATCGAGGGAGTCTGGGTGAATGTCTTCGAAGTGCACATCACACACTTCGCAGGTGCACGTCGCTGCGTAGTCACCCGGCCCGTCGTTCGCGACGATCTCGACGTCGCACACGCCCTCATATGGCGTGCCGCCACCGTCGCCGCCGCCTTCGCCCACTTCGCCTGCGACCGAATCGCAACCGGCCGAGGCACACAGGCACTCGCCAACCGCCTCAATGTCGGGCAGCGGTAGCGGCACAACCATGTCCACGCTTCCGCAGTCGCCTTCACACTCGTAGCTGTAGGTGAAGCCAGGGAGCCCAGGTGGCACCGGGTCAACGCCGCACGCCGCGAAGTCGAAGCCTCCGCCCGCGTCGCCGCCACCGCCAGCGCTCGCGGTCGTTGTCGTCGACTCGGATGCGCCCGCGCCTTGGCCAGATTCTCCAGATTCGGCCATCGCGGGCTCATCGCCGACGGGCTTGGAAAGGTCGCAACCTGGTAGCAGCAGCGCACTCAAGACCAGGGGGGAAAGCCATCTCAGTTGTGTTGTCATCTCGTCCTCTCTATTCCCTCGGTCGCCCGATTCCGCCACGAGGTGAGCGCTTATTTTTGGCAGACATCGCCCACGGCAGCCGCGACTGCCGAGCCGGGGCTTTGTTTCGCCAACTTGGAGGCACGCGCGCGCGCCTCTTGCCCACGTCCCGCCTGGCACAGCGTGCGAACCCAAACGCCTTCGCGTGCATCGGCGAGCTGGCCGCTCGGGAACTGTTCGCGGTGCTCGCCGAGCAAGGCCAATGCACGAGAGGTGTGACCGCTGCGGAGCGCCTCTTGTGCGGCGCGGACGAGTTCTGCTTCTTGCGACAGCCCGGCCGGCATGTTGGGCGCGTCAGTATCCTTGAGAGCCGGAGCCACGGTCTCCAGATCCACGGTCTCCAGATCCACGGGTACCGGATCCATGAGCGCAGGCGCGAGCTTCGGCGAGACGTTTTTCGTGGCCTTTTTCGTTTTCTTGCGAGTCTTGGCCGCGTTTGGCTTTGGGGCCGGCGCCGACTCGGCGCCTGTCACCGCGGCCGTGCCGTGAGGCGGTACGACGCTGACCGGAGTCGCCTCAGCAGGGGTTGGGATGGACGCTGCGGCCTGGCTGTCCGTGGGTGCCGCGTCGGTCGCAACTGGCGGCGACGCCCCGGGTCGATCCACGATCGCCGCCAACGCAAGCGCCGCCGCGCCCACGACCAGACTCGCGGCGATAGCCTTGCTCGCCAAAGCGAACTTGACCGCCGCGGTCGGCCCCGCCGCGGGTGTCAGCACCGACGCGGCCCCAAGGTCGAGTTGTGGCAGGCACGGCAGCAGCAGCGCCCATGACTTCTTCGCGGCGCCCGCGGGAGGGCGTTCAAGGCCCACGATGTCATCGTCGTTCGCGGCGATCTCGTTGATGTACCGACGTGCGAGCCGCAGTCGTGAGTAGGTCGTGTTCAGCGGGATTCCAAGACCGGCCGCGATCTCGGGACCGCTGAGGCCGTGCACCTGCGCGAGCACAAGGACACTGCGTTGGTCTTTGTCCATCCCTTCGAGGACGCGACGGACCGTCGACCGGGCGTCGTGTTGGCGCGATGGATCGTCGCTGTCGCGCCCGGGCAGCTGCGCCAGGCTCGCGAGCTTGCGGCGTTGTCGGTAACCCGAGCGGTGGTGGTGCAGCACGACGTTGCGCGCGATCGAACACAGCCACGCCTTGGTGGAGGCCGTCGGGTCTAAGGTATGCATGCGTCGGAAAACGCATAGCCAGACCTCTTGCAGTACGTCTTCGCGGTGCGCATCGCTCACGCCCATGTGATGCACGGTCGACCACAACAGACCGAAGTGATCGCGGTACATGCGGACGAAGCCGGGGCCCCTAACTTGGGGTGGTGAGCACATCTCCGTGGCCGTAGCCGTCACGAACGTCATCATTCCCGGCTCAGTCGCGATCCGTCATCGGAACGTTCGAAAAGTGAAAGTAGCCCCCAACAGGCCACGAAAACCGACCGGTTCGGGTTTGTGGACGACCACGCCTGCCCCAGTCGTATTCAGCGTGAGCTGCGGCGGAGCCAGCGGCGCGAACGCCTCTGCGTCCGCCCAAAGCGCGAGCCGAGGGCGCACCCACCAGCGCACACCCGGACCGGCGGTGGCAGCAATCCAGACGATGGTCGGCGATCGTGCATTGGAAACCCCGGCCCCGTCGCCGCAAAATCCACCCACTTCGAGCCCGGCGCATAGGGGAAACTGCAGCCGACGCACACCGGGCACGATGCATGGGCCGACCGCAGCCGTCCCCAGTTGGACACGCGCGCCCGCCTGCGCTCCGTCTCCGGTTCGACGCGGGAGCCAATAGCTGCCCACAACACGCACCTCGAAGATCCCCCGGCTGGCGGACAAACCGAACCGGACGCCGCCCGTACCGTGTGGCACCGCGCCGAACTCACCCCCGAGTCCGAGCCTGACGCCGAGTCGCCATCGGGGAGGCGAGGGCGCGGGTTTGGTTGCCACCGCAACTTCGGCGATACCAGGTATCAGGCGGGCGAGCGGATCTTCTGCAGGTTCTTCTGTGGGTTCTTCTGTGGGTTCTTCTGTAGGCTCTGCCGCGCGCTCGCGCGCTCGCGAGACGGTGTCGGCGGTGGAGATGGGGTCGAGGACAACCGCGACGAGCAGGGCGGTCGCCTCCGCCAGACTGCGGCACTGCTCCGCGTGCAAGACCTGCTCGTGCGGGGCGGATCCTGTCGTGATAACGAGAGTCAGTTGCCAGCCGCTGTCGCCCAGCGCGACGTCGGCCACGGCCGTCAACTCGTCGGCCGAGGGCAATCGCCCCACCAGGACGCGGATCGAGGACTCGATCTCGTCCTGGCTCGGACACCCCTCAGGTGCGCGCCAAAGGACTGTTGCCGCGGAAGATGGCACCAGCTCACTCGTCACGACCGGTGGCGCGGGCGCATAGACGAGCAGCGCAGAAAACGCCTGCACCGCCTTCGTCGTCGAGAGGGTCCGCGTCGTCGGCCGCTGGACCCGCAAGCGCATGCGGTCACGCTGCCGCAAATACAGGTCCCACGCCAGTGCGCACGATCCCGCGGTCCGTCGTGCCACGACTTGGCAGTCGCGCGCGCCGCCTAGGTCGCGCCGTCGGTCTCGTCGGACTTGTCGACCGAGTTGATGGTCTCGGCGCAGGCCATGCCGGCGACAGCGATTCCCATGGCAATGAAAGCGAGCGTAGCTAGGAACTTACGGGTCATGGCAAAGGGGTTCCGAAGAGTTGTTCGGCGTCGTGGAGACGGCGTCTGGCCGCCTTTCGCCGAGAGAGCCCAACCGCAGAGACGAGGCCAGCCTCGTACAGTTCCCAGGTCAGTCGAGCCGCCGAAGGGTGCCCGAGATCGACCTGGAGTTCCAGCTCTGCGATCACGAGGTCCCAACGTTCTGGTCGCAGCGCCCTTGCACGTCGGTAGTGCACGATCGCCAACCCGCTGCGTCCGAGGCGGTGATAGACGGCTCCGGCCACCGCATGGGCCTCGGATGAGTAGGGATATTCCCCCGTCAAACGCTGCAGCAGCCCAATTGCGTGCTCGATGCGTTGCTCCCCCGAGATCCCTGGGACATCGAGTGTGACGGACGCTAGCGCGGCGAGCACGCGGTCGCGCCCCTGAACTGCACGTGGCAGCGCCTGTAAAAAGCGGCGCTGAGCACGCGGCCAGTCTTTCTCGATCGCGGCGAGTCGAGCGTCGCACAGCACAGGCAACGCAGTACCGTCGTCGAGGCGCAACGCGATAGCGCAGTGAGCGCGAGCTTGGGCGAGCAGCCGCGGATCGGGGCGTTCCTGCTTGGCGGCGCGCTGGACCAGCAACTGACCGAGCACGGCGTGCGCACGCGGTGAGTGTGGCGCGCGTCTCACCGCGATCGTCCACAGGCGCGTATCGGATCGGTACGTATTGGCGGCAGCTTGCGCGAGCCCACCTTGCAGCATGGCGAAGGCGATCAACGGCGCGAGTTGGGGAAGCGCCGAGGCGACGCCACGCCTTGTCGTCCACCAGCGTTGGCAGAGTTCACCCAGGTGCAAGGCGGCCGCGGCCAACCCGATGCACGCCAGCGCACTCGGCAGGTACATGAACCGATCGGCGCGCAGATTGGGCATCGCTGCCAGGCCCGAGGTCGGTAACATGAGCAACGCGGTGCCCAGGATGCTTAGTGCGACGACGGGTCGCCGCCAACGCACCGCGCAACCTGTCGCCCAAAGCAGCAGGGCGAGCAGGGCAGCGCTGGCGAGCCACGGGGCACTGTGGGACCAGTCGCCAGCTTGGTCCACGTACTCCGGCGACAAGGTGAGCGGCACGACAAGTTGCCACAGCATCTGCAGTTGGTTCTGTACCGAGCTCGCCATGGTTGCGGCCAGCCCGACCCGGGGCAGCAGCAGCCGAGGATCGCCGACCTCGTAGGGATTCCACGTGCCGTAAACCGCGACGGTTTGTGCGACCGCGAGCAAGACGCCGAGGCCAAGCGCGAGGGTCGGGACGAGCGCGGGGCGCAACGCGCGGTCACGCCACGGCGAGATCACGCGCGCGAGCACGAACACGCCGACCAGGGGCGCAGCACTCATCTTGGCGCCGCACGCCACCGCCATCGCGGCCAAGGCTCCCAACGCCAGCGCAGCTCGCCCCCATCCCCGTCGCACGGTGGCGCGCTCGGCCAGGGCCAGGGCTCCGAGGCCGAACGCTGCCGCGAGCAGATCCTCGCGATACGACACGACGGCCACGGTCTCGGCGTGGACTGCCAACACACCGAAGGCCCCTACGGTCGCGATGCGAAGCCGCAACGGTGCGTTCATCGCCGTCATCCAGCGCTCGAGCATCCAGCCCCCGGCGACATGAAGGACGATCGACAACGCGTGGTGCGCGGGTGCCCACAACGCAAACCACCGGTAGCTGACAACGTCGAAGGTGACCAGCGTCGGACGAAACGCGTCCACGATGTGGCGGCTGGCTGCCTCTGGACTTATCAGCAGCGACAGATCAGGTTCCCGCAGGAAGCCGTTGGCGGCGAGGGTCCAGTGATCGTCGTAGACCAGATCGAAACTGAGCGTCGGCAGGTAGACCAGAGCCGCGAGCGCCAGCACCCCGAGCAGCAGCACCCGGGGAGGGACGGCCTGCCAGAGATCAGGCTTCGGCGGCGTCGGTCCGTCGCTGCGGTCCGCGGTGGGCACTGCTTACTCGGCAGGTGCGGGTGACGGCCCCACGACCCCGGTATGCTCGGCGCTCGGCCCCGCCCCGTGAGACTCGGCCGC
>JAESSZ010001123.1 GCA_016763875.1 Nannocystaceae bacterium | reverse complement strand
GCGGGCTTGGGACTCTGGGTGACGGGGGCGGCGTCGGGGCGAGTATCCACAAGCCACACCGGTAGGGTTCGGATCAGCGCGATGGTCACGACAGCCAGGGCCACAAGCGCCAACCACGGGCCAATGCGGCGCTGCTTGTGGCTGTCTGCCGCCGCGGCCTGTTCCGAGCGTGGGGTCACGGGGCTCGCGATCGGCGGGGTGTCGCCGGTGATCTCCGTTAGCCGCGTGGCGTAGGTCTTGGCCTCGACATTGGTGACCGGTGTCAGCTTCCGACTGTCGAGTTCACCCTCGTCGTCCTCCCATCCGTTCGGGAACAGCGTCGCCAGGTGGGCGGCCAGCGCGGTGTCAGTTAGCGGCATCGCGAACCGGGCCAAGGCTGGGGCCAGCGCGTTCACGAAAGCACCCGCGTTTTCCGGGCGCTCCATGGGATCCAGCGATAGCGCGCTGCGCAGGACGTCGGCGAACTCCTCCGGCAAGTTGTCCGTATCTGGAGCGATCCACACGCCCTTTTTGGGGAATGCCTTGTCGAGGGTTAGCAGTTCGTACAGCAGACAGGCCGCCGAAAAAACGTCCGCGCGTGGGTCGGCCAACTCGGCGCGCGCTTGCTCGGGTGCCATATAGCCCGTGGATCCGCCCCGCACGACGGACTCGGCGTTGGCGTGCACGGCGATCCCAAAATCCACGATCCGGACCTGCCCGTTGCGGTCGACCAACACGTTGCGGGGCGAGATGTCGCGGTGGACAACCGCGGGACGCGAGACCCCTGGGGTGTGGGCGTACGCTAGGCCGCTGAGTACTTCGCGCGCGAGCAAGAGCGCCAAACCGACCTCGGGTGGTTTGCCGCGCTTGCGGTAGGCCTCGATCATGCGGTCCACCGACGGGCCATCCACGTGGCCCATCACGATGTACAGCGTGTCGTCGGCCTTACCGAGTTCGTAGATCGGTACGATGTTGCCGTGCGACAGTGAGACCGCGGTCTTGGCCTCGGCGGCAAACATCTCGACGAACTTCGGCTTGGCCGCATGCTCGGGGAGAATCGTCTTGATGACGAGCCGCTTTTCAAAACCGAACTCGCCCACGAGAGACGCGAGGTAGACCTCGCCCATGCCGCCGCGTCCGATGCGGCGGTGAACCTTGTACTTCCCGAAGACGAGTTTGCCTCCCGCGGCCTTGGCAGCAAGGCCCGCGTGGGCCTGGCGGGGGGCGACGGACGACACTGGGCCCGCATGCTAACATGCGACGCGCATGGCTTCGCCGCGCACGCTGGCCGCTGCGCCCTCGCACGGAGACGCGGGTGAGACCCCCACTGAGTCCTGCGGGCCGGGCGGCGCCGGCTCTAGCGCAATGCGGCGAAATCGCGCGGCCGCGAAGGGCGTCGGCCACGGACAACCGGGCGCCCGAATCTCACGGACCCTGGCGCTATACGCAACGCTGCTCGCAACCGTGACTGGCGCCATGGGGTCCGCTACGGGGTGTTCTGAGCCCGATCGTGCGGTGCTCGTCGCTGTTGCGGGATGTGGTTTCGAGGGGGGTGTCCTCACCGCGCTGCGCGTTCAAACCCGTGGGGACTTTCCCGACGGTGGTGCCAGCCAGGTCTTGGTCGATGGCGGTATTGCGCTGGTCGCCGAGGATCTTGGGGGCGTAGCGGCGGTCACCGTCGAGGGTCTATTTGGGCCTTCGGTCAGCGCCGTGGGTCGTACCGCGCGCCTGCGCACGACCGGCGAGATTCCGATCTACTTCGCCGCGGTCGACAGGCTCTGCGAGGTCCCGGGTGGCAACGTGTCGTTTCGCCACCCTGGCGACATGGCTGTGGCCGAACTTGGGGACGTCGTTATCGCTGGCGGCCGCGAGGCGTCCGGCAAGTTGCTCGACGAGATAGTGCACGTCGACGATGAACAGGGGATTGCGCGCGTCACCGCCGCGCGGTTGCCTCGGCCCGCAACCGGACAGTCGGTGCATGCGGTCGGCCCGCGCGCGTTTCTCGTCGTCGGTGGGGCGTCCACTGGGAGCACCGCCGCGTCCGACGTTTTTCGCCTCGAGTTCGATGCCAGTGGCGCGCTAGAGGTCTCTGCGCGAACACCGATTGAGGTGCCCGAGCAGGCCGACCGCGGCCGTGCCTACCACGCCGCGGCCGTGTTGCCCGACGGCAGCATCTTGGTGACGGGGGGATGCACCGCGATCGTTGGGCAGGGCGACTGCGTGCCGACACAGACCTCGGTGCTGGGCTCGTCGTTCCGCATTATTTTGCGCGACGACGACATCGAGTTTCAGCGTGCGCCCGTGTTGCCGACGCCGCGGTACGATCACGCGCTTCACATCGCGCGGGACGGCGTCGCGTTTGCCGTCGGCGGTCGAGGACCCGCGACAGCGGCCGTGTTAGCGATCGATTACCTGCCACCGGGGGAACCGAGGTGGGCGAGTTATGGCCCGGCCCTGACGTCGCTGCTCCCGGATACGGCGAGTATCGAGGGCTCCGCATTGCTGGACGGTGGGGTGCTGGTGCTGGCCGTCAACGACGGCACTTTGTGGTGGGTCAACGCCGAGGCCGCGGGGACGTTCGAAGGCTGGTGCGATCCCAACGACGACGACGGCCCGTGCTTCGCGGGCCAGCGCGACGGATCGCGGCCGGCCGGTCCACGTCCCCTGGTCGTGTTGCCGGGCGAGCGCATCGTGGCGGACCACTACGTGCTGCCTGTGCTCGGCCTCGGTCAGACCGGTGCCAACGTGTTGGACCTGTCGCTGCCCGCGGCGGGCAGCAACATTTTTCCGCCGCAGCAACGCACCGGGGCGTCGTCTGTCATGCTGGCCGACGGCACGCTGCTGATGGTGGGAGGGCTTGAGGTGGACCCGCCAGCAGGCGCACCGCTTCCGTCACTGACGCTACGCTATCGGCCCGCGCTCGATGGGCCCGACGAGCGTATTCCTGGCGTTGACGCGCTTGCCCCCGGGAGCCTTGTCGGCCTGCAACCCGACCGGATCGAGGTGAAAGCGGATGGCGTTCGTCTCTCGAGCGCGGGCACGGTCGTCGACTTCCCGACAGTGCGCGCCCGTGTGCGTGGTTTTCGCAGCCGCAGCTTTCGTTTCGAGGCGACGTTGTCGGTCGTTGCTGGCGCCTACCCGCACATCGTGTTGGAGCAGGGGGCGGTCGCGGGGCTCTCGGTTCGGTTTGGTCCTGATGTCGTGCGCGGGTTTTTCCGCAACGCAGCCGGGTCGGTGGTCGATTTTTCGTGCGGGACCCTGCCCGAGGACTCCTGGGACACATCGCAGCTCTTGCAGGTCACTGTGCGCCCGGATTCGTTCGTCGTTTCCCAGGGGGACACGACTCTGGTGCAGTGCCCCGCGCCGCAGTTGGACAACCCGGTTGCAGTCGCTATTGGGGTCAGCGGCAGCGGCAGCGTGACCGCGACAGCGCTGCGACTCACGCGAATCTAACCACGTGTCGCGGTGGTCTTTAGCCGTTGCACGCGGCGCTGGGGTCCGCGTGCAGGTGTCCCAGCACCTCGACCGCGTGTGGTGAGACGGCATCGCCCACTGCGGCCGTCCGACACAGTGCTTCGGTCACCTTGGGCGTGGGGGTGGACACCCAACGCAAGGCGGACACGAGGCGGCGGGCGAGTCGTCGTGGCGGGTCGCGGGCCAGGACGGTCGCGACGACCTCGGCCCCTGCGGTGCCCATATGTTTGGTGAGTTGGCGCGCCGCTTCGGTGCGCTGCTCGATGTCGACGGCGCCCGCTTTGAGGAGGTTGACCAACGCATTGAATGCGGGCTCACCACAGCGGCCGAGCGCCTGCACATTGGCGCGGGCGACGGCCGGGTCCTTGTCCCCGTGCTCGCTCT
This sequence comes from Nannocystaceae bacterium, assembly GCA_016763875.1. Classification (GTDB taxonomy): domain Bacteria; phylum Myxococcota_A; class Polyangia; order Nannocystales; family Nannocystaceae; genus JAESSZ01. The sequence goes on along the minus strand of JAESSZ010001123.1, from coordinate 11 downwards.
TGGGCCGCGCG
>JAESSZ010001122.1 GCA_016763875.1 Nannocystaceae bacterium | reverse complement strand
TCTCGGGGGCAGCTGCGCCCTCGTTGCCGATCATCCAAGGCGTCTCGCCACAACCCGCCGATTCGGGCTTGTTGGGGTCTGGGTTGCAGGTGATGGCGTCGGCCGGCAGCGGCACATGCACCACAACCTGGTTGCCGTAGGTCGCGCGACAGACTTCCTTCGGGTCGTTGAGGGACGCGAAGATGTCGTTGGCGGTCAGGTCGCAAAGCACCAGCGCCTGCGTATCCTCGCCCGTGTCGGCGTAGCGACAACCCGGGGGCAGGGCGTTGCTGGCCTCCCAGCCGCCGAGGGGGAAGCCACGAAGGTCGATCTCGCCGTTCGCATTGGGCTGCGGCGGCACGACAGCGTCGCCCAGTTGCTTGGCGTTGGTCACGCCCGGAGCGCTACAGTCGCACTCGCGAAGACGGTTCGCCACGGCGCAGACCGATGGGTCACTGCGACGCCAACCGGTCCCAAAGTGCGCTTGGACTTCCATGCAGCCACGAAAGAACGGCTCGGTCAAAGGGTCCTCGGCGTCGCTCCAGTCCTCGGGCGCCTGGTCCTGCGGCACGCCCGGGTCGTAGCAGCGCTCCACCAGGTCAGCGGCGGCCCGGTTGGAGTTGAACGAGATCTTCATGCGGAAGTTCTCGATGGTGAACGGGAAGTTGTAGATCGCGGCGTTGTCGCCACAGCTCTCGCCACCATCAGCACCCTGGCAGTTCTTGACCGGCACATCGATGTCGGCGTGCCACGAGGTGAACACGCACTGACCCACGATGTCGGTGCCGTTTTCCTCAAGGTAGATGAACTGGTCTTCGTTGAGCAGCACGCGACACTCGTCCGAGCCGCGGCCGTCGTCGTCGACGTTGTCGCCGTCTTCGTCGACACAGATCGTAAGATTGGAAACAGCGCCGCTGGCGTTGAGCGGGCTACCGAGGTCAACCGCGTCGGGGCGCTCGTCCCCACCCTCGACCAATGGTGGCGGCTGAAAGATCGCGAAGTACTCGCAATACTCCTGGCCCCGGCTGTCGCCACCGACCGCGTTGACCCCCTCGACATCGGCACATGCCCAGCGAATCGCGTCGCGAGTGAACGCGGCGTTGCTGCTACCGAGGACCTCCGACTGGCGATCCGCGCACTGCTCGTCTTGAGGGCCGCTGGGCGTGTCGCACTTGGCGCCCACACACTCGCCGCCGCCGCTGCCACCGTTGTCGCTGTCGTCGCTGCCACAGGCCGAGGTCAAGAGGAGACCAGCGCCCACAATGGCGGCGAGTTCGAGGTTCTTGAGGATCTTCATCGTCGTTGCTCCAAACAAAAAGGGGTTGAGTGCAGAACTTGAGGGTGAGGGCCGACGCTACTGGGCGCACAGCATGGTGGTCGGGCCTTCGCAGCAGTCGCCGAACTCAGAGCAACCGGAGTCGCACTGGCACATCTCGGCCTCGTCGAATCCGCCATCGTCGCAGCGGTCTTCGCACAAGTTGGGCTCTTCGGGATCGGGGTCGGGGTCGGGGTCGGGCTCCGGGTCGGGATCGGGATCGGGGTCAGGCTCTGGCTCCGGGTCAGGCTCATCGCCACCCTCACACTCGCCGAGGCAGCACTGCTCGTTGAAGAACGCACCCGCGGAGTTGAGGTTGTCGGTCGCCAGCATCAAAGCTGGGCTCTCGATGATGTTGTGTGGACCGCGGGGGTCGGCGCCTTCTTTGCCGATCGCTTGGTTCTTGGTGTTGGAGTTGACCAGCATCAACTCGTCGATGAAGGCATCCCCCTCCTCGGTGAGTCGTGTGTTGCAGGCCGCGATGTAGTTGGTACGCGCCTTCTCCTGGTCGATGTTGTCGTCCGGATTTTCCAACGCAGCAACCAAGCGGGTCGCGCCGTCGAGATCGGAGTCGGTCAGCGCGGCGATGAGCCCCGCGCGGATCGACTTGGCCGTGATGTCCTCGGGCTTGTTCATGCCGTCGAACGCGCCGCGGCTGTCAGCCTCGGTGAGCAGCTCGCAGCGAGCGTCGGACCACAGTGGTCGGGTGAAATCGACCATCAGGATGTCGGAGATAAGGTCCTCGTCCATCACGCCAACTTTAAGGAGCTGGGCCGTGATTGCACCGTCGACAAACGAACGCTCGGGGTACGTCAAACGACGCTTGGTATCGGTGATACCTGCGCTCGCCAGCGCCTTGACCGTTTGTCCGATGCGCTCGATGGCTGCGTCGTACTGCTCCTCCGAGAGCCGCACCTGGCCGCTGCCCTTGAGGGCGCCGATGCCACCGTTGAAGTCGCTGTCGGAGAACTCGCGTGCCAGGAAGAAATCCGAGCGGAAGGTAACTCCACCGGTCGCGCTGCCACCGGTCTGCAAGTTGATCTCGCTGGTGCAGAACAACGGCTCAAGCAACTGTTTGACGTTGGGTGCCAAGTCCTTCTCGCCGAGCAAGGTCGGCACGAGACCGGTCTCAACGTAGATGCGCGTCGACTGTTCCACCAGGTTCTCGACCGAGGCGCCGTCTAGCGACCCCTTGCGGCCCATGAGCTGGATCTCTTTCTCTTCACCGTCGATACGAACGGTCTGAGTCTCGAATTTCTCGTAGAACTCGTCGGTCCCGGAAATCTCGTCGAAGTGCTCCCAGTTGATCCACGGGGAGTCGAGCTCTTTCTGGATGAGGCCGCCGTTGTTGTGGCAGTTGCCACAACGGTTGCCGCCCTCTGTGGCCGCGTCGATCGAGTTGCCGTGCCACTCGTAGCCGCCATTGCCAGCGAGGTAGTAGTTGAACACGCCCGCTTCTTCGTCGAACGCGATGACCTCCGGCGCGCCGCCCAGACGACCCTTGCTGGCCCCGAAGTTACTGAACATCATGTGCCAGCGCGGACGGCTGGTCTCGCCGCTGCAGCCACGGGCGCTCACGATGCGATAGCCGGGATTGGGGTCGAGGAAGCTGCCGTCGTCGGTCTGGTACTGCCCGGTCTCCGACACGATGGCGGAACTCTGCGTGCAGCCCGGCTCGGTGACTTCGAGCTTGGCGACGATTTCCGGCAGGCTGGTCACGCAACCGTCGGTGGTTGCCTTGAGCACCGCCCGTGCGAACGGATCGTTGAGCGAGTCGAGGCGCTGCAGACTGCTGACGATGCCTCGGTCTTCGCGCCGCGAGGCGTCCGCAAATCCGTTCGCGCAAGCAAACTCGCTCGGGTCGAGGTCGTCGACGTCGTCGGCTTTGCCACCGGGGCCTGCCCCAGCGTCACCAGAGTTACCGTCGTCGGAGCAGGCGGGGATGCAAACCAAGGCGCCGGCTGCGAGAATCAAGGTCGAGGTCTTCATGTGATCGTGCTCCGTCAGACTTCCGCGAGAGAGTGGGACTCGTCGGTAAGAGTGATACCGATACCTACATGCTTCTTCAAGTCGGAAATTTTGCCGACAAGGTGCGACATGTATTGCGGATGTAGGCGAAAACAGCGTTGCTGGGTCTATCTATGCGAATCGCCTGGGTATTTCGCGTAATTCGTGAGCGTTCCCTCGTTGGATTTAACGGTAGAATCGCCCGAAATCGCGCAGAAATCACGCGATCCGCGGAAACAATGAACCTTCGGTGCAGGGCGCCGATGCGATGCGTAACCCCCGCACCCGAGATCGGACACACCCGCGCTGGCTTTCTGCGGCTCATGGGGCGGTCACCTCGAGCACCGTCCCAGCCTTCGCATCGTCGACGCGCTGCTTGGCACCGCCCGGCCAACGGACCACAACGGACGCGGTCTTCGCCCGGCCCAAGCCAAACCGAGCCACGCCGTCGTCTTGGCCAAGGTAGCCAATGCCGCAGGTCACCAAGCGTCGTTGCACTGGCAAGCCCGCCGCCGCCAACTCGACAACGGCTCCGATCCCGCGAGTGTTGCCCCCCTTACCCACGAGGCGAACCCCAATGAAGTTGCCTCCGCGTTGTTCGTTGCGCAACAGACGGGGAGGCTCTTGGAACCCTGCAACCGCCAGGTCGAGGTCACCGTCGCCGTCCGCGTCCAGCACCGCCACCGCCCGGCTGTTGCCAGCGAATGCTTCACCGGAGGTCTGCGGCGCCAGATAGAAAGTCGTGCCATCGCGCAACAACATTTGGTTGCGCTGATGATCGGCGGGTGACTTCGGGATCCAGCCATTGACGAGATAAAGGTCCTCGTCTCCATCACCCTCGTAGTCAAAGAAGGGTGCCGCCCACCCCCAGCCGCGGTCGCCAGGCTCAAACCACGTGCCCTCGACCGCGGAAAATCGGACCTGGTCAGAGGCATCACGGCCGACCGAGTAGAGTTTGTTCCCAGACAAATACTGAAACGCTCGCAACACCCGTTCGTCGAGATCGACCAACGATTCGTCCTGGGGGAAGACCACTTTGACCGTTTTGCTGAACATGTCGATGTTGGTCACCAGCACGTCGAAGGTCCCGTCGGCATCGATGTCGGAGAAGCTGACGTTCATCCCGCTTCCACGGTCGGCGGCCCCAACCGCGGCCGCGACATCGACGAAGTTGCCCTTGCCGTCGTTGGACAGCAGCGGATTGGCGCCGAAGTCATTGGCCAAGTACAGATCTTGGTCGCCATCGCCGTCGTAGTCGAACGCG
>JAESSZ010001121.1 GCA_016763875.1 Nannocystaceae bacterium | reverse complement strand
CCGCCGCCTTTGCCGCCAGATCGACCGCGTACGCGGCCAGTGGATCGTCGGCAACATCGCCATCGTCTTGGTCCTGACCGCCACCGGGGCTGCGTCCGGGCTCTGGCCCTTCACCGGAGCCGCCGCGCCGAACGACCGGCCCCGAGCCCTTCGCTATCCCGTGCGAGATGAACAGCGTGACGTCGCGTCGGCTCACCCCGTGGTTCTGCAGGATGTACGCGGCATTGGAATCCGGTTCGGCGAACAGTGCGACGAGAAGGTTTGCACCCGTGACCTCGCGTTTGCCCGCACCTTGCACGTGCAGCACCGCGCGCTGAAGCACACGCCCCACACCGATCGTCTGGTGCGTGGTCAGGCTCTCCTCGTCCGGCACCGACTCCATGTTGGCGTCGAGAAAGTCCTCGATCTCTTTGCGAACGGCATCGATGTCGGCACCACAACCAGAGAGCACCGCGGCGGCGCTTTCGTCGTCGAGCAAAGCCAACAGCAAGTGTTCCAGCGTCAGATACTCGTGGCGTCGGGCCTGAGTGTCTTCGATCGCTTTGTTTATCGTCTGCTTGAGTTCGTCACTCAGCATCGTCGTTGTCGTCGTCCGGCTCCATTGAAGCCATCAAAGGGTGATCGTTCTTGCGGGCGAGCAGATGAACCTGCGCCACTTTGGTCTCTGCAATCTCGTGGGTGTAGACCCCCGCGATGCCCTGTCCGTGGTTGTGCACGTGCAGCATGACTTCTGTGGCTTCAGACTCGTTGCGATGGAAGACCGTCTCAAGCAGACGCACCACGAAGTCCATCGGGGTGTAGTCGTCGTTGTGCAGTACCACGCGGTACATGCGCGGACGCTTGATTTTCTTGTCGGTGCGCTCGGCGGTGACCACACCGGTGTCGCGGCGCTCTTGTGGGCGTTCGCTCATAACTGAAAAACTCTGTAGCCGATTTGGGCTGCGTACGGGCCGGTCTACGTCGCGAGACTAGCAGGGAGGCACGCTGCTGCCTCCCGGTCAGGTGGGCAGGCGCTACGTTTGTGCGCCCCACAGCGGTGGGTGGGTTCGGTGCCGAGCATGCCCAAGTGGCTCTGGTTTGTCACGAGCCCGCCGCGGGCGTAAAGGAACCGCGGCTTGTCCGGTCCAGACCCAACCCTGTCACTTCGGATCGAGACCGACCTGGGGCGCGTGAGCCCCGCGCAGTGGGATGCACTCGATCACGGGGGCAGCCCGTTTCTCGAGTACGGGTTTTTGCGGGCGCTGCAGCAGTCCGAGTCGATCGGTGCCGAGGCGGGATGGCTGCCGCACTACATCCTGGTCGAGCGATCGAGCGCGGGCGACTCGGGAGGTGACGGCGGCGAGCCGCAGCTGGTGGGAGGCGTTGTCGCTTTCCTCAAGGAGCACTCCTACGGCGAGTACATTTTCGATTTCGGTTGGGCACGCGCGGCGAGCCAGGCCGGCGTGCCTTACTTTCCGAAGTTGGTCATTGCCGCGCCAGTAACCCCCGCGACCGGGCGACGCATCTTGCTCTCGCCCCAGTTGCCACCACCGGAGCGTGACCACGTCGCGACCTTGCTCGTTGCGGCCGTGCGGGAGCTGGCAGACGCGCTCGATGCCGGTTCGGTGCATTGGCTGTTTTGCACGGAACAAGAGACGGGCCTGCTCGCTAACGCCGGGTTCATGCCGCGCGCGAGCTTTCAGTTCCACTGGAAGAACGCAGGCTTTGCGGACTTCGAAGCGTTCCTCGCCTCGTTGTCGTCACGAAAGCGGAAACAGATTCGCAAAGAGCGTCGGCGTGCCCTGGCCGAGGTCGATGGGCCCGTGGACTTCGTACCCGGTGAGTCGATGGCCGACGACGACGTGCGGATGCTCGACCGCTTCAATCGCGGCACGTGTGCGGCGCACGGCGGGCAGGACTATCTGCGGCCGGGATTCTTCGAGGCGTTGCGGGAGCATCTTCCCCATCGGATGCGTTTCGCCAGAGTGCGCGACCAGGGCGAGACGATCGCAGGTGCCCTGTACCTTGAGACCGACCGAGCACTGTACGGCCGCTACTGGGGATGTCGGCGCGAGATCACGTTCTTGCACTTCGAGACCGCCTACTACTCAGGCATTGAGCGCTGCATCGATCGCGGCTTGGCGCTGTTCGAGGCGGGGGCGCAAGGCGAGCACAAACTCCTGCGTGGCTTCGTCCCCTCGGCGACCCACAGCAATCACTGGATCCGCCACCCAGGTCTGCGCAACGCGGTGACGCGTTTTCTTCGCGAAGAGTCGATGTCGTTGCCGAACTACATGCGTGAGCTGGCGAAGTACTCGCCGTTTCGTAAGGGCAATGACGGGCAGCCGCTACCCATGCCGCACGTTGCCGATGATGCGGGCTCGGACGCGGAAGAGGGTCCAGCGATTGAGATCGAAGCTGGGGTCGCAGGCGAAGTCGGTGGGCAAGAGCCTCAGCCCGACTGAGTTGCTGCCGCTGTCTCGACGTTGTGGAACTCGTGCAGCGTCGATAGGCTGCGGACGATGCGCCGCGCCAACCCGTACGGATTCGTCTTGCTTGCGCTTACAGCCGGTTGCTTCAACCCGACTGAGCAGACCCCGGACGGGGACACCGACGGTCCGGAGACGTCGTCGAGCACCGCCGCGGATCCCTCGAATCCTAGCGAGAGCGCGACGGGAACGTCGGCGGGATCCATGACTGCCGCAGACGGGACGAGCACAGGGTCTACGACGAGCAGCGCGAGCACGGGCGAGCAGGACTCCACATCAGACGACGGCTCGACGGACACAGGGAGTTCGTCCTCGGGCGAGTCTCAGCCCTTGCTGTGCGGCGATGGTATCGCGGCGCCAGGTGAGGTCTGCTTCGACGACGCATCGGTTCTCAACGCGGGCGACATTGGCTACTCGCCGCGCGTCGGCGACGTCAACAGCAACGGAAACGTTGATCTCGTTTACCTGTATGGTGATCAGGTCGTGGTCCGGCTCGGAGATGGTGCTGGGGGCTTTGGGCCTGAGTTGACCGACGAGACCTTGTACTGTGACCAGATGGAACTCGTCGACGTCAACGGCGATGGTGATCTCGACGTGGTGGGGACCTCGATGTTCGACGATTTCCTAACGGTGGCGCTCGGAACCGGTACGGGCAGCTTCACGCTTCAAGCGACGTCCACGATACTGTCGGGGAATCCGGTGCAGCTCGTTGCCGGGAATCTGACCGGCGACAACAATCCAGACGTGGTTAGCATTCACGGGACGGCGTTCGGCGGGACTGGAGGCGCTAGGGTTTTGGCGGCCGACGGCATGGGTGGCTTCTCCTCTTCTGATTTTGTCTCGACGGGTTCCGCAGCGGGTCGAGATGTTGCGCTTGGCGATTTCACCGGCGACGGTGTCCTCGACGTCGTCCTGACGATTGCGACGGGGACCAGCCAGGTTCGCATCGCCGTCAACAATGGTGCGGGTCAGTTTGGCCAGTCTCTGGTCGTCAATACGACGACCTCGGACGCCTCCGGCGTCGCGACGGGGGACTTCAACGACGACGGCGACGATGACATCGTCGTAGGAAACGGCCCGGATGTCTTGGTGTTGTTGGGCACGGGAGCCGCGGCATTTGAGAATGCTGTCTCTTTGTCGGTCGCGGCCCACGCCACGCGCGTCGCGGTGGCCGACGTGACCAACGACGGCATCGACGACATCATCGCCGTTTATGACAACGCAGCCACGGTGAGCGTGTTTCCGAGTGCCGGTGACGGCACCTTTGGCGAGCGCGTGGACTTCACCATCGGGGCTGCGTCCGATTCGCTCTCGACGGGCGATGTCAACGATGACGGTATTCCCGATCTCGTTGTCGGCTCGACCAGCGATGAGCTGATCACCGTATTGATCTCTACGCCGTGATTGGTGCGCCGTGTCCGAATTGTCGCCCGACTTCATCGTGCAGTTGCTTGCGATGGCCCCCAAGGAGCGCGCCGTCGCGATCAATGCGACGACGAGTGGCTTCGACGCACAACTTGGGCAGGTCTTTGAGTCGGTTGGCTCGGCGCTGTGTGTCGCGACCCTGACCGTGGGACCCCAACACCTGCAGCCGTATGGTTTGGTCCACGGGGGGGTGTATGCCGCCCTGGTGGAGTCTGCGTGCTCGCTCGGGTGCGCGATTGGAGAGCTGGCCGAGGGACGCCACGTCGTGGGGCTGGAGAACACGACGCGGTTTATTCAAGGCACGCGGTTGGGGGCGACGCTGCGCATTGAGGCACGGCCCACGGATGCACGGCCTAAAGACGCGGGAAAAAAGCAGACGTCTTGGGTCGGGAGTCGGCGCGAGTGGGAAGCCACGATCTTCGCGGGGGAAGGGGTTGTCTGCGCGACTGGGGTCTTGCGCTTGGCGGCGTTGGACTCGGGCGTGGTGGTTGGCGGCGAGGCAATGGGGCTGCCTGAGTAGGTTTGGGAGAACTGCGCCTCGATCTCGGACGAGTTTCTGGGTATTTCGACTCGATTTCAGAGGCGTCCGAGGTACGGGCCGCCAAGACCTGCAGCACGACCCGCGCTGCGCCGAAAACGTGGACATTGCCCAGGTGTGCAATGCACTTCGCAATCGCCCCAGAAGACCGATCGCGGGGGACAATACTAATCCCGAGAATGAGGCCAACCGTTTCGTGTCGTCGCAGCCGTTCTTCATGTCGTCGCGCTGAGCCGCGTGGCGGAACTCCAAGGTAGACAGACCTTGCATGCATGCCCCCTTTCAGACCCCGGAGCGAATCTCGGACCCGACCACACGAACCGTCGTGTGTTGCCTTCCGCTGTCTAGCCAACGTGGCCCAATGAGGCAGCCTGCACGCTTCACCGCGCCAGTCACCCGACGCGGCGCAACACTCGGTTCTCGCCGCGCCTCATCGAGCCCGTCAAAATCGCGTCGTTCGAATCCGGTGGCGGATAGCGGGAATTCTCGGGCGAGGATCTTCAGTTCGGACCTGATTGGCTAGCGTACCAGATCGCACTTGGATGGCATCTTGCTGTCACTACCTCGGGAAAGTCGCCGATCCTCGCTCCTTCGTTGAGACCGACGCCGCCGCCCCCGACCTTGACCGGAGTCGTGTCCCCGGATTTGGCCGCGGCGACTGCCCGTTGGGCCAAATCCATTTGGTCTGGTGTCCATACCACAATTGAGTCGCCGATGTAGAGGCATCCATCAACGACCATTGGCGCTCCTCCATGGAGGGCATCAAGCTTGATAGTCTTGACTCCCAAGCTGGGTCTCGGGCGGCCTCGGGTGAACACCCAAACCTCCTCCACGCTGTGCACGACAATCGATGGTGTCCGGGCCAAGTCTTCGGGAACGATCCGTTCCGACTGCCGCTCTTTAGTTGCTGGCAAGTCAGCGTTGCCCCCATCACTTTTGCAGGCGATCGTGAGCAGAAGACACGCGCTACCAATTGCGGTCGCTGTGTTGTTCAAGTGAGCATGGACCATGTTGTCAAATGGTGCGTGTTGTCCGTTGACCTTAGTTCGTCAGGATGGTGACCGCGAGCTGATCCTCGGCCACCTCGACCGGGGTGAAGTACGAAAGCCCTCCGCCCTGCCCGACGTGGGTACCGAAAGCCCGAGTGCCGTACGACCAGCCTCCGCCGCTGTCGCCGAACTGGGTCGACGCATTGGTGGCTTCGGCGAGACTTCCCGTGACCGTAAAGGATCCGTCCGGGTGCTGGATACCGACAGTCTCGTTGACGAGCAGCACTGTATGGTCACAGGTTCTGACATTTGACGCCCGTCCATACACACAGACGCTTTGCCCCACCATTGTAGCTGTACTCCGGATGGACGTCGTATAGCGTAGGACGCCAGCGCTTGCGTAGAATCGTGGCTGTTCGATATGGCTTGTGGTGTGGTATTCCACATCGCCGTTGAGGCCGAGGGTCTGATCGCGCCAGCTGATCGAGTACGCGCTCGCACTTCCCGGCGGATCGTATTGGTTGAGTCCGATGCAGTGGGCTGCTGTGATGATTCCGTCGCCGTCAGGCCCCTCCACGGCCCAACCACTTGTACACTCGAACACACCGTCGTCGCGGAGTACGGCCCCACCATAGCTGTGCTCAAGTTCCAAAAGCGAGTCTGGGCTAACGGTCGTCGCCAGGCGAAGATCTCGCGGGCTGAGTTCTTTACTTCGGCCCGAGAGGTCGTGGGACTCTGCGAGCTTCTTCTCTGTCCATGTCAGCAGGTCGTCTAGTTGTAGTTGTTGCGCGTCGACAGCCGCGGCATTTGGTACGTGAACACGCACGCGGATCTGGTTGGCGACGGGGTCGAATCCGGCGGAGCTATTCGGGTACCCCGCTTCGACGAGCGCCAATACGACGAACTCGGCCCTTCGCGCCTGGTCATCCGATGATATTCGTCCATCAACCGTGAACGACACGCTCTGAGGTTCGATGTCGTCCCGCCTCGCAAGCTCGCCCAGCACCTCCCTCGGAACTGGACCAACGAAGCGAATGTGCCCCGCGACTGCTGGCACCGGATCAACCCATGCCCCCGCGATTTTCCCTGGATTGCGCAGGATTACCCAGTCTAGGAAATCGGCAAAGGACTCGTGAAATCGCACCGCTCTTTTGACATCCTGAACAGAAACGTCCAGTTCGGCGGCGAGCTGTGGATTGTCTGCGGCGAGGGCCTCCGCTGGTGTCTGAGGTCGGACGCTATTGTCGGGTTGGTCGTGCGTGGGGGCAGACGAATCAGACGCATTGACGTCTTCTCTGGCGAAAACATCTTCGTGATCCAACCCTGTTTCGTTACAAGCACTACCGGCTCCGGCAATTGCAACCAGTAGAATAAGCGACATGGAGGATATGCTCGTGTCGTGCGGCATGTGGTCAATGGGTAGCACCGGGATGCAGCCCAGGCAAGGTGGAGGAACGTGACTCTGCGGCGTTATTCGCGTCTCGCTCTTGCTCGATTCTTGTCGAATTAGGTAAGTGTCCGCAAGAGTGGACACTTACTTACTTACTTACTTACTTACTTACTTACTTACTTACTTACTTGGGTCTTCGGGAAAATTCATGGGTGTGAGGCGGGGATCGAGGCATCGGTCTTGGCAACGGCGTAACAGCGGGTGCGTACACGCGCGGCTGGGGGAAGGAAAGCGCGGGGGCAGTTGTTGTGCGCATGGCGTGTTTCTCCATGCCCGGGGTGCAATCGCTGCCAATCGGCTGTCCCATCTTGGGACACGGTGCCGAACCCGCTCGAATCCAGCCAGTCACGTGAGTGGGCCCCGGCCAGCACTCGCGACAATGAGGACCCTACTGCCGATGTTCGTGGGTTAGCAGAGGCAGCGAACGTTTCACCGAGAATCCGGGCGTCCGTACTTTGGCCAACCGCCATCGCCCCGTCGAATCTTGTCTCGTATAACTACACCCGTGCCCTCGCCCTCTCGTCCCTCGTGCTCCGGCTTGGCTCGCTCGTGGCGTGCGGGCGTCGTCGGGCTCCTATGTGCCATCGCGTGCCACCAGCAAGCGCCGCAAACGCCAACACCCACGCCGCCGGTGACCGTCGCGCCGCCGGCCCCAGTCGCCCCTCTATCGTCGCCCCCCGCCACCGACACCGGGCCGATTCGGGTGGCCGTGACCGTGGACGACCTGCCATCACACGGT
>JAESSZ010001120.1 GCA_016763875.1 Nannocystaceae bacterium | reverse complement strand
GCCTTGGCGCCTTTGTGGGCGAGTGGGTCGACGGCCACACGGACGCCTGCGTCGCCACCAACATACGAGGGGAGCAGTCGTCTGAACTCATGGATCGCCGCATGCTGTGTCTCGACCGCGCGCGTCGAGAGTTCGAGGCGCTCCTGGACGTACTCGAGACCCAGACCTCCGACATTGTCGACTACGCGGACGACGTATTGGATGGACTGCCCGACCTTGACGTGTGTGCTGCCCCAGACCAACTCGATGCATACCAACGGCCTCCGGCGAGCGCGCAAAAGGCCGCCGTGGAACGAGCTCGCGCGTTGGTCGCTAAGTCAGAGGCCTTGCGTCGAGCGGGCCGCTCCGTGCTCTCGCTTGAAAAGGCAGAGGAAGCCGAAGCCGCAGTATCAGGCCTGGAGTACGACCCGATCGAGGCGGAGGTCCAGCTCGCGCTCGGTCGGGCACTGGAGGATGCTGGGAAGCCCGTTGAAGCGGCGCGAGCACTCGGCGCTGCAGTCGAAGCTGCGACTCGAAGCGGACTGAACCGGGTGCGGCGTAACGCGCTGGCTGCACGCTACACGGTGGAGGCCGAACAAGGGCACTTCGATGCAGCCGATGTCCTTGAGCCCGGCGTCATCGGAGGCTCCAAGTCCCCGACAGACGTCGCTGACGTGAAGGTCCGACGCGCGGGCGCGCTCGTACTCCGCGGGCAGGCTGCCAAAGCCACCGAAGAGTTCCGAGCAGCGCTGTCAATCCTCGAGCCTCTCGCTGACCCACTCGCGATCGCCCGCGCTCGCAGAGGTTTGGCCACGTCCTTGGTGGGTCAGGCACGATTCGCGGAGGCCGAAGTCGAAGCACGCAGGGTCATCGAGATTCTCGCCGAACATCTTGGCTCGCAGCACCCCCGAGGTGCAGGCGCATACGGTACCCTCGCCGACATTCTACGCCAGGCCGGGCGCTACGACGATGCGGAGGTGGAGGCCCGCCGCGCGCTGGCCCAAACCGAGGCGGTTCGGCAAGGGGGACACCCCGATATCGCCGCGGCACGACGCACGCTTGGGTCACTGCTCTGGTCGGCGGGGAAGTACGACGATGCCCTCGAGGCACTGCGCACTTCCGCCGAAGAAACAGAAGCCGCATATGGCCCAAACCACATTGCCACCGCGTCGGCCTACAACAATCTTGCGGGCCCACTCTCCTCGCTGGGACGGATCGATGACGCGCTCGTAGCGTTGCGCAAGGCGCTGAACATCAAGCAAAGCACCTTGGGGGAGAACCACCCTTCTACGGCTCGGACGCGCGATAATGTCGCAGGGCTGCTTCGCGAACAAGGTAAGTTCGACGAAGCGGAGCTCGAACACCGCGCCGCAATGCAGGCTCGTATTGCGGCTTTCGGCTCCATCCATCCCGAAGTCGCGATCTCTCATTCCAGCCTCGGCACTCTATTTCAGTTTCAAGGCAAGCTGGAGCAGGCGGAGATGGCGTACGCGAAGGCCGTCCACATCGCCACGGAGTCGGAAGGACCCGACCACCCCGACGTCGCACACTACCAGGTGAACCAGGCGAATATGCTCGTTGTGCTAGGCCAACTCGAGGTGGCCATCGTCCTGTTGCGCAAGGCTGTTGCGACGCGCACCGCCAAGCTTGCCCCCGGAACTGCCCGCCTGCTCGACTCTCACAACGCGTTGGGGCGCGCGCTGTGTCGCTCCGGCCAGCGCACAGAAGGGCGCGCACAACTGGAGACCAGCCTCGCCACCCCGCTCTCCGGGAGCGTCATTCTCCAGGTTCGATACGAAGCCGCATTCGAGCTTGCGAAGTGCGCCTGGGACGACCACGATAGGACGCGATCCGACGCTGCGGTGGCGTCCGCACGCGAGTGGGCGGACAAGGACGGCCCGACTGCGGCAGCGTTCACTAAAGGTGTGGAAGCGTGGGTCGCAAGTCGACGCTGAGAACGCGGCTGCAACCTCCCTGTCGGTCTCCGTGTCCTCCCGCAGCGCATCGATCCTCGCTCTCATCATTGCCTTTACGGCATCATTTCGACCGCTGTGCCATCGGGCCCGGTTTCCCGTATCTCCACGCTCCCTTCATAGTCGGCCGCGACCGAACGCAAACCCAAACCAGTTCCCAACACTGGCATTGCCCCGAAAAAGTGGACAACTTGGTTACGCAGCTTCGCGTTTAGGCGCTTTGGTGCGCCAGGCCAAGCCTGGAGGAGGTTAGGAGTGTCCGTCCGGGTGACTGCACGGCCGCGATTGGGTCACTACTGCCTGCGAACAACCGGCCATCGCGATCGACGACGACCCTGCGCTACAAACAGCCTCAACGACTGGCGCGGCGGCGCTTCCACTCGGCCGGCATGAGCATCTCCGGCCGCTTGACTTCGACGCCACTTTCCAGGACCCCGAGCACGTCCGTGAGGTACTCGTGCGGGTCTACCTCCGCGAGCCGACAGCAGTGGAGCATCATGTAGATGATCGCCGCTCGGTCACCACCGGTGTCGGCACCAAAGAACTGAAAGTTCTTCCGCGTCAGTGCCACCGACACGAATGCATGTTCTGCCGCCATGTTGTCGATGGGAATCGTTCCGTCTTCTTCGAAACGACGCAGCGAAACTCGATGGCGCAACAGGTATCCGATCGCTCGTCCGAGCGGCGACTTCGGAGGCGTCTTGGGTTCGTACACCCTGCACCACTTGACCAGGTCGTCGTAGATCTTCGTACTGTACTTTCGGCGCTCAGCGAGGCGCTCATCCGGGGTGGCGTCCCGCACCTCGGCCTCGACTTGGTACAAGGCCTTGAACGCCCCAAGGACAAGCGCGGCGCGTTTGTCTCCGCCGTCGAGGGCTTTCACGAAGTAGCGACGCGCGTGCATATTGCACCCGCAGTCGATCAGCTCGGCACGACGACGTTGTGCCGTGAACAATGTATCGGCGTCCGACACTGTGATGCCCTTGCGCAATGCTAGGATATCGGCCGGTCCGAGTTCATCGTCACGCTGACCTCTCGCCTTCTTCGTCGACGCGTAGTAGTACGCCGCGACTCGTGGTCGATCCGCGTTAGCACCAATCACTGCCCACAGTGAACCGAGCCGCTTGCCCTGCGGGTGGTCGCGGTCGAGCACCCTCACGCCAGTGCCGTCGATGTGCATCACGTGCGAGGCCAACACTTGCTCGCATGCAACGGCCCACAGAACATGCAGCAGCTTCGCCGCCCACTTCACCTGGTCGGCCATCGTCGACACCGGTAGGTTGAGCCCCATGCGCTTGAAGTCTTTGCGCTGTCGATGCAGCGGGAGACCTTGCTCGTACTTCGCGTAGAGAAGCTGCGCGACCACACTTGCGCCGAGCTGCCCCCGCGACACAATCTTGTTGCCTGGCGGGGCCCGCACAACGTTGGCTTCGCATGGCCGACACGCTCGTTTCTCACGCATGTCGCGTCGGACTACGAGTTCGGCTGGCTTGAAATCGACGACTTCCGACACGTCGTACCCGATCACCACCCGTTGTTCCGCGCAGGTCGGGCATGCCCGCTCCTCCGCGGGCACTTCGATCACGTTGTCGTAGCGTGGCAGCTCGGGTGGAAGCTTCTGCTTCAGCGGCTTGCGCTTCGCGTTCTCGCCGTCGGCCAACGCTTTGGCACGCGCCCGGTCAGCCGCAGCCTCGGCGTGCGCTTGTAGTTCATCGTCTGAGAGGGCTGTTGTCTCTGCCGCCTTGTCGTCGTCTGGCTGCTGGTCACGCAACTGCTCAAGCAGCAACGAAAGCTGCGCCGTTGAGACTCCTTCGTTCGACTTGAACCCCTTGTGCATCAGTGCCGCGAACTTGCGCTCAAGTGTCTCGTTGCGCGCAACCAAGGCAGCGACGGCTGCAAGCACTTCATCCGTCCGACCTTCGGCAAGCAGCACCGGAAGTACTGCCATCAAAGTCCCACTCAGCGTGTCGTCG
>JAESSZ010001119.1 GCA_016763875.1 Nannocystaceae bacterium | reverse complement strand
CCCGCCCGCAATGCTCCCGCCCCCGCCAGCACTGCTGCCCCGGGCGTGCCCGCGCTGCCACCCACGATCCCAAGATGCCCGCGCTGCCCCTTATGAGCCCCCTGAGGCAGGCGCGACAGGACCCGAGCGACCCAGCCGGGCGCAACGAGGGTCTGATCGCGAGAGCGATCAGGCTCGCCGAGCAGACCGATGTCCGCCACCACGATACGGCCGGCGTGACCTCGGCCAGGGGTGACGAGCAGCCCGAGTTTGGCGCGCGCGAAGCTCACCGTGAGGTCAGCGACAAACGCGTCGGGGTGCACGAGACCGGTATCGGCGTCGACGCCGGTTGGTAGATCGACCGCCACCCGGGCCCCCTCAATGCTGCGCTGGGCCACGAGAATCTCCGCAACCGCGCCCCGTGGCGCGCCTACGCTTCCGGTGCCGAGCAGCGCGTCAACCACAAGGGCTGCGGCGGGCAATCGCGCCACATCCCGGACAACGGTCACGCCAAAGCTGCGGCACAGTGCAAGTTGCTCCGCGACGGCCTCGTTGTGCGCGCCGGGCACGAGCAACGCGGTCGCGGGGATCTCCCAACCGAACAGTTGCCGACACACCGCAAGCCCGTCCCCTCCGTTGTTCCCCGGCCCGCACAGCACCACAACCGGACCACCCCTGTGCGCCCGCAGCGTCGCAACCTCGTGGGCGACACACAGCGCGGCGCGTTCCATGAGCAACGGCGAGGGGATCCCCAAGTGCCCCATCGTGTGTCGGTCGGCCGCGGCCGCCGTGTGTGCGGTCCACAGCTCCGCGGACGCGCGCACTAGGGTCATCCGACCGCCACGGCGACCGCCGCTGCGACCCCACCCGCGTGCGTGATCGAGATCATGATGTTCTTCACCCCGCGAGCTTCGGCCACCTCGCGCGCGCGACCCCGCAGCACCACCGTAGGTCCGCGCTCGCCACGTTGCGCAGGCACAACCTCGACGTCATGCCACCCGATGCCCTTGGGGGCTCCCAGCGCCTTGGATGTCGCCTCTTTGGCGGCAAAGCGGCCCGCCAACGATTCAAACACTCGGCCATGCGCCTCGCAGTGGCGCTTCTCGAGCGCCGTAAAGATTCGTTCCACGAAACGGTCACCGTGCCGCCCCACCGCGCTCTCCATGCGGTCGATAGGACACAGATCCAGGCCAAGCCCCAAGACACTCACGGCCGGACCCCGATCTCCTCAAGCACCACGCTCTCGAGACGCTCCAAGATCCGCTGCAGTTGCGACTCGTCGTCGCCCTCGACCATGACCCGTAGTTTCTTCTCCGTACCGGAGTAGCGCACCAACACTCGGCCGCGGCCCACGAGTTCTTTCTCTGCCTGTTCGATCGCACGAGCGAGTTTTGGAATCTTGTCGATCGGTTCCTTACGCGCCACGA
The DNA here is from genome assembly GCA_016763875.1 of Nannocystaceae bacterium. GTDB lineage: Bacteria > Myxococcota_A > Polyangia > Nannocystales > Nannocystaceae > JAESSZ01. The sequence continues at coordinate 3,621 of JAESSZ010001119.1, read as the reverse complement.
GGATGCTGCGCATCAACTGAGGCAGCCGTGTCATCACGCGCGAGAGCTGCGAGACGGTGCTACCCGTTCGTCGCATGATCGTTAGCACTTGCAGTGCGGCCACCATGCCGTCGCCGGTGGTCGCCATGTCGGTAAACACCAGATGCCCCGACTGCTCGCCGCCGAGGTTGTAGCCCCCCGCACGCATCGCAGCGACCACGTAGCGGTCCCCGACCGGCGTCCGTACCAGTTGCACGCCGACCTCTTCCAGGCTGCGCTCAAGCCCTAGGTTGCTCATCACGGTGGCAACGACCGCCCCGCCCTGCAACCGACCGCGCTGCTGCAGGTCCCGGGCACACATCGCCATGATGACATCGCCATCCAGCAGCGTGCCCTCTTCATCGCACAGCACCAGACGATCGGCATCGCCATCGAGAGCCAGGCCAATGTCGGCACCATGCTCTCGCACAGCGGCGCCGATGAGTTCGGGGTGCATCGCCCCTACCCCCTCGTTGATGTTGAGGCCGTCCGGCTCGCACCCGATCGTCGTCACGTCCGCACCTAACTCCCGCAAGACGGCCGGGGCTACCCGGTACGCAGCGCCGTGAGCACAGTCCACGACCACTTTGAGTCCGCTCAGATCGTAGCGCGAGGGGAAGCCGTACTTGAGATGCGTAATGTAGCGACCGGCCGCATCGTCGACGCGCTCTGCCCTTCCGATGGCATCACCGGTTGCACGCATCGCCTCGAGTTCGTCCCCGAGCATCAGCGCCTCGATCTCGGCCTCGATCGCATCGGGTAGTTTGTAGCCATCCCCCGCGAACAGCTTGATCCCGTTGTCGTGAAACGCGTTGTGACTCGCCGAGATCACCACCCCTGCACTCGCGCGCAACGACGTCGTGAGGTACGCGATGCCCGGGGTCGGCAACGGGCCGACGAACAGAACGTCGGCCCCAACGGAACACAGCCCGGAAGCAAGCGCAGATTCGAGCAGGTAGCCCGACAACCGCGTGTCCTTCCCGACCACGATGCGCCCGTCGCGTCCGAACTTGGCGGCCACCGCCATGCCCACACGAAGCGCAGTTTCAGGGGTCATGGGGGCCACGTTGGCCTCACCACGAATGCCATCTGTACCAAAAAGTTTCCGGCTCATGTCGGTCCGTCGGCCGGCCCACCGTCCAGCGACTCCGGCGGAGGCGGCGGAAGGGGGGGCGGGGGCAAAGCAACTCGCTGTTTCGCGTGATCGTAAGACAAACGGCGTCGAATCTCCTCAGGTACCGCATCCGCCCAAGAAAACACGACCTCCACGGTGGCGCTGCCGTCGAGCTGCCGCTCGACGACACTGGCGCGCGCCTCGACCGGGAAGACGACGTTCAGGCGTTCGAGCACGCGGAAGTCGGGAAGCGGGCCATCGACTGTGACACGGTAGGTCCGTGGCACGGCACCGGTCGGATCAACCGCGTCGGGCACAAGCACTGGCACCACGTAGGGCCGCGTCTCTTGCTTGGCGTTGATGATCGCGCGCACGTTGACGCGGGCCATCGTCCCCGCGTCCAACAAGACCACACCATCGCGAGGCGCGGTGATCGCCAGCCGCATCGCGACATCGTCAGTGGCGCCGTCGATCGGCAGCGACTCGGTGACGAGTTTGTCGACCTGCCGCACAACAGACTCTCCCCCACGGACGCGCCAGCGCAGCGGTTGCACTTCGACACGCACCAGTTCGGAATCGTCGGCCGCAGTGCCGGACAGCGGCGCCCTGATCCCGACGTCGCGCTCGATGACCCGATCGAACCGCAGGTCCACCTCATCGTACTGAAGGCCACCGGCCTTGAAGCTCCCCCCGCCCGCCAATACCACCCCAGCGGGCATGACGATGGCCGCAGGATCGACCTTGAGAGGTCCTTCGTCTGCGTCCTTGAGGTCGAGGACCGCCGTATTGAAGTCGTAGTCTTGCAGGCGATTGACCCGAGTCCAGGGCCCGCGGACTTGCAACCGGATGCTCCGGGGAAGCTCGGTCAGCAAAACGCGCTCCGGGTCGGCAACGACACGCAGCGGCACCTCGAACGCGCGGGTCACCTCGTCTCGCGTGACCACAAATAGGGTCGTGGCGAGTACGAAGGCCGCGATCTTGGCGCCCCAGTGCCGATAGAAAATCTCACCAAGGATCCTGAGCCAGGTTGCGCGCTCTTCCATGGCTAGGCCTTTTTTGCCTCGTTGCGTGCGGCCGCGCTCGGCGTAGTGCCGCCATGAACCAGTGGGCCGTCCAGTTTCCGAAGACCGGTGCGTTCGAGATCGGCGCGCGTCAGGTCGGCACGAGACATGTCCGCCATGCTCTGGCCCGGAGACCTGGCCGCTTCCACCCGTGGCGTGGCCAGCCACTGCGTGATGCGCTCCTCAAGGTCGGCGATACGTAGCGGCTCCGACAACTTGCCGCGGTGCACGAGACGAACTTCGCCGCGTTCTTCGCTCACCACAATCGCCAACGCATCGGTCTCTTCCGTGGCGCCAATAGCCGCGCGATGCCGCGTGCCGAACTTGAGTTCGATGTTCTGCTCCGTCAGCGGACAGATCACGCCCGCACGTCCGATCCGAAACTCCTGGATAACGACGGCTCCATCGTGGGCGGTGTTGACCGCATGCGGGGCCGCCAGCGCGACGAGCGTCTCAGACCGAAGCGGCGCATCGATCTCGACTCCCTTGTTGTTCGCAACCGCCAAAACATCGATCTCGCCCTGCAAAATTACCAACGCGCCCACGCGCGCACGCTTGAGGCGTTCCAGGCCTGCGACCAGCTCGCCCACCGCGGAGGCAGCGGCCTGCCTCCGGCCCTGCGGGAGCAGGCGTTGCCCAACGTACAGCAGCGCGCGCCGTAGTTCCTGCTGGAACACGACGATGACGATGATGATGATGGACTCGAACACCACGCGCAGCAGCGTGGCCATCGCGATGAGGTCCAGCGCGCGCACGATGCCTGCCAAGACACCCAGGCCAGCCACAGCCGCCAAGACGGGCATAACGCGGGTCCCCTGCACTGCCCGAAGCAACGCATAGGCCACGATGAACAGCAGGCCAAAATCCAGGCCGTCCCGCCACGTGAATGCAGAGATGAGTTCGGTAGGACTCACCGTGAACCTCCGGGGGCGCGGGCGGCACGCGAGGAGAAGGTCATCCACGCCGCCCCAATCGCGCCCGCGACCGCGAGTGCCTGCACGGTCTGGGCAACATCGTGAACCCGAATGACGCTCGCACCGCGGTGCGCGCCAACAACCGCAGCGGCCAGGCTTCCTACCAAACGCGGGTCCGCGTCCGAGCGGGTCCGCGTTTGGGTTGCCGGCGCGTCAGCCACCAATGTCTCAAGAAAGCTCTTACGCGACGCGCCGATCATGACCGGGCAGTGCATCGCCTCTCGTAACCAGACCGACGCGCCAATCAACGCCGCACTTTGCTCGGCGGTCTTGCCAAAGCCGATCCCTGGGTCGACCACGATACGCGCCCGATTCAGTCCCGCCGAAACGGCGGCCTCAACACAGACCGCGAGTTCCTGGGTGACCTCGCCGATCAGGTCCGAGAAACACACGTCTGCCTGCATCGTCCGTGGTTCGCCGCGCAGATGTCCGATAGAGGAAGCGATCCTGGGTG
>JAESSZ010001118.1 GCA_016763875.1 Nannocystaceae bacterium | reverse complement strand
TTGGGTGATTGTGGTGGGAGTTGTGCTTGTGCGACGTGTCATGTGTTGGTTGATTCTGAGTGGACGGGTGTTGTTGGTAAACCGGATGATGCACGGCTTGCAACGTCAAAGGACATGCAGTCCCGCGGAACGCCGGTGCCCTGGATCGTCGCCGAAACGGTCGCGCTCAAAGTCGCGACCCTCCAGGCTCGTCGCGTCGCAGTTGTTCCTGGCGATGTCCGCCTCACCCATGCGGTGGACGATGCAACCGCAGAGTTGTCACTCGACACCCGGATCTGCGACATCGACGGCCCGCAAACCGTGGACCTTATGGTGTGGGTTTCCTCGCCGCAGCGACCGACCGCGGGCGCGCGCATGGACCTGCTGCAGTACGTCGCGCGATCGACAGGCGAGGTCATTGTCTGTGAACGCGTCGTGGACGGTCATGGCCTCGGCGCCGCTGTGCTGTCACGCATTGATCCGGGCCTGCGCCGCCTCGCCACCGACGAGATCGACGCCGATGCCATTGGCGCGAGGACACGAAAACCGTGGGAGGCCCCCGTGTTGTGGGTGGTAGCCGAGGCGGCTGCGTGGCGGTTTCTGACGGACGCTGAAATGGCGCGCAGTGGGTTTGTGCGGGGCCTGCCAAGGATGTCAACCGCACAAATGGTCATGGCTTGTCGGCGGATCCTGTCGCGCTTCGACACGGCTCACGAATTGCTCGTGTTGGCGCTGACGGAGCTGGTTCGTCGGCGGGACCTCGATGGCGTACACAGCGTGATGCGCGAGTTGGCACTGCACCCGGAGGCGCCCCGCAGCATGACGCACCGAGCCGAGGACTTGGTCGCAAACCTCGAGGCGGAGCGGCCGACCCAGCAGATGCCGCTCGCCGTATAGCCCCGTTGGCAGGTCGTTGGCGCGACTACGACTTCTTCATCGCCAATGCGTGCACCAGCAATGCGCCCCAGGCCGCCATCAGGCACAACCCGCCCAGAGGCGTGACCGCGCCGAGGATCCTCGGTCCGCCCAGGACGATGGCGTACAGCGTCCCCGAGAAAATGACGACGCCGACCCCGAGCAGGACCGCCGCTGCGCGTATCGCCTTGCTGCTGGGCCCCCACAGGGCGATCGCAGCCAGCAACACCGCATGGATCTGCTGGTACCGCGCGGCCGTCTCCCACGTGCTCAGGTCCCGCGCCGACACGAGGTCGCGCAGACCATGGGCACCAAACGCCCCCGCCGCGACACCAACTAAGCCCAGGCCAGCTGCGACCGCCAAGGTGCGCCGCATTGTCGTGTTCGTTGGTTGAGTCATCGGGTCATCCGCCGTGCGCAATACGCCGAGCCTTGTCGTCGAGTCGAGCCCGTAGCCAGCCCTCGAACGGTTCCTGCGACCCGTCGGCGAGATGCACCTGGTAGGGCGCCAGCGAGGCAAACGAGTCCGAGGCGATCTCTTTGATGAACGGCTCAAGCTCGTCGATGTCGGCGCCCAGAAACTCCCACTTTTTGCGCAGCATGTCGGCGAACTCAGGACCCGTATACCGACGCGACTTGGGACCCCGCTTTTTCTTCTTGAAGCGTCTCTTCTTCTTGCCGACCCCACCCACTTTGGGCATGGGAATCGCGCGACGCCCGGGCACGACAAACGTCGCCTCGCTGCGTTCGACGATCATCAGGGCATCGAGGATCCGCATGCGTTTACCGCTGCGTTCTGCCTGCGCAAGCTCAGCGGCTGCGACCGCCGGACTCGCCTCGTACGAGATCCCCTCGATCTTGGCCAACCGTCGATAGAACCACTCGCGGGCCAGCATCGTCTGTTCGTGGCCGAGCAGAACGATGTCTTGCTCTTCCGCCCGCTCCGGCGCCGCGATGGTGCTGATGAACTCACGAACATCCCGCACCCCGTCGATGTCGCGATCCAATAGCAGTTGCAGCTTGTCGGCGGCGGCCGAGCCAGGGCGCTCGATCTCGTCCTGAACGAACGTTAGTTCGCTCTTACGGACGGCGGCGATCAGCATCCCGACCTTGGCGTCCTCTGAAAGATGGTCCTGCGGGCGCACCGAGCGTTGGGTGGGCTCGGACGCGTCGATGATCTTCGGGTTGGGTTGCCCGCAGGCAGCCGCGGCGATGGCGATCCCAAACAGCCATTGACGGGGGCTACGACGCCGTTGGCGTCCCTTGCGCAGCCCACAGTGGCGCGGCATCGCACAGTTGGGGACCATCGGTTGCTAGGCTAGCACCCCGATGGCGCCCGCACACCCGCGAGATCTGTTCGAAGCACGGGCGAGTCATGACCCGGCCGCCACCCCGCTCGCTGAACGCATGCGGCCGCGCACCCTAGATGCGTTTGTTGGGCAGACGCACCTGCTCGGAGAAGGTCGCGTACTACAGCGTTTGATCGCCGCCGACCGGGTGCCGAGCATGATCCTGTGGGGGCCACCGGGCACCGGCAAAACAACCTTGGCGCGGATCATCGCGGAGCAGACCGGAGCTGCGTTCGAGACCCTATCCGCGGTCTCGGCGGGCGTGAAGGACATTCGCGCGATCGTCGAGGCCGCGAAGAGCCGACGGAATTACGAGACTCGCGCGACGTTGCTGTTCATCGATGAGATCCATCGCTTCAACAAGTTGCAGCAGGACGCGCTGCTTCCCCATGTCGAGGCCGGGGTTTGCCGTCTGATCGGTGCGACCACCGAAAACCCAAGTTTCGAGGTTAACGCCGCGCTGTTGTCTCGCGCGCGCGTCTTTCCGCTGAAGTCGCTGTCGGTGCTCGACATGACCGCCGTGCTCACGCGTGCGTTGTCGGATGTGGCGCACGGCCTGGGGTCGATGCAGCTCACGGCTGAGGACGGCCTACTCGGCGCCTTGGCACGCGCCGCCCAGGGCGACGCTCGCCGCGCGCTGTCGATGCTCGAGACGATGGCTGACCTCATACCGCCGGGCGAGTCAGTGCTGACGCGCGTGCTGGCGACGGAGGCTCTCGCGGGCACGCCGCTGCGCTACGACAAAGACGGGGAGGAGCACTACAACGTCGTTTCCGCGTTCATCAAGAGCATGCGGGCGAGTGATCCCGATGCCTCGGTCTACTGGCTGACCCGCATGCTCGAGGCCGGCGAAGACCCGATGTTTGTCGCGCGACGTATCGTGATCTTCGCGAGTGAAGACATCGGGAACGCCGATCCTCAGGCGCTGTCGGTGGCAACTTCGGCTGCCGCCGCACTGCACTTGGTGGGGATGCCCGAAGCGGCGCTGTCACTCTCGCAAGCGACGCTGTACCTGGCGCTCGCCCCCAAGAGTAATGCGGCGCTGGCCTGCTGGACCGCGGCGCGCAAGGACGTGCGCCGCCTCGGTACGCTCCCCGTGCCACTCGTGGTCCGCAACGCCGTCACCGGTCTCATGAAATCCATGGACTACGGCGCGGGCTACCGGTACCCGCACAGCGAGGGCGAGGGCGTGGTGGCCGGCGGGGTGTCGTACCTGCCAGAGGTACTGCTCGCCATGCGAGCGCGAGGTGAGGCGGACGACTATCCGATTGCCGGTCCGCGCGGGTGGGAGTCGGGCGCTTGGAAGCGCATCCAACAATTACGTAACGCGCCGTCGGAAGAGAC
>JAESSZ010001117.1 GCA_016763875.1 Nannocystaceae bacterium | reverse complement strand
TTGCCCAACAGGAGACCCTGCTCGTCGGAGTGACCGGAGAAATACAAGACAAACTCGACGCGACGGCCGGCCGCAGCCGACTCTCGGGCGCGCCGAGCCACTCGCTGAAACCCACGCGCCAGTCGCTTGGGCGTCGCGCCATACACGAGCACTTGATTGCGTAACTCGAGACCGCCAACTGCCAGCAGCACCGTGCTCATCCGGTGTGCGTCACTCTCGGCGTACCGTAGGGTCTGGCGCCCATCGGGGGCGGCGTTCGAACCTGCGATGAGCGCTATCCGCTCGACTGCGATCTGGTTGGGCTCCGGTGGCGCAGCACGGGCTGGTCCCGCGCCAACGGTCCACACAGCGATCCCGAACAACCACAGCAGCGCTCCTCGCGCGAACATCCAACGTCGCGCACTTAGCGCACTTCTATTGCAAAGCGGCATGACCAGCCACAAGAACACCGTACACCGAAGACTTTGTCAGTGCGCAAACTCCGCGCATAATTTTCTTGCCTTGATCAGAGACAAACACTGACTCTCTGCCGCGCGCCCGGTGTTGCTCTCACAGGACGGACGAATCCCTTGGCGGTCGATGTCGAAAGCCTCTACCGAAAGTACGGCCCGTTTGTCCTGCGGCGGTGTCGGGCAATGCTGCACGACGAAGAACAAGCACTCGAAGTCATGCAGGACGTCTTCCTACAGATCCTGAGACGCGCAGACACGCTAGAGGACCGTGGTCTCGGCGGGCTGCTCGCCACGACTTCGACCAATCTGTGTCTCAACCGACTGCGCTCTGGTCGGCGCCGACCCAGCACGCCAAACACCGAGTACATCGAGCGCGTCGCTGCGGCCGGCCACGAAATGGACCAGGTCGAGGCTCGCTCGCTGCTCAACCGTGTCTTCAAGCGTGAACCCAAGACACAAGTCGTCGCACTGCTGCACTACGGAGACGGGCTGACCCTGGAACAGACCGCAACCGCGACCGGGCTCTCGTTGTCGGGGGTGCGGTTTCGGCTGCGAAAACTAAAGCACGTGCTCGAGGAACTGGGGAGCAATGCCTGAAGAAACGCCACAACTCCTGCTTGAGCTGCTCGCCCTCGGCGAGTTACCCGACGCGGAATCCGAGTCGCTGAGAGACGCGCTGGCCCAGGACGGCGATGCTCGCCTGGATGAGATCGCCACGAGCAACGCAGCGATCCTCGAACGTTACCCACCCGCGATGATCGGCGCACGTCTTCGGCAACGACTGGTGCCCCCACAAGTCGCGTCGACGCCGTGGCGGATGTGGGCTTTCGGTGCGGTTGCGGCTGCGGCCGCGGCGGTCACCATCTGGTGGATCCAAGCGCCAAGTTCGGATCCGGAGACCCAGGATGATGCTCAGCGGATCGCGCTCGCTCAGCCTGCCGTGCCAGCGAACGCCCATGGCCCACGGGGGGGTGTACACGATGGCGTACGGATAAAGGGCTCGGCCCGACTGATCCTTCACTGGAAAACGGCGCAAGGCAGCGTTGCCCTCGTTCCTGGCGATGAGGTCGCGGGCGGAGAGTTCGTGCAGCTCTCGTACGAGCCCGGCAGCGCTCGGTACGGGGTAATTGTATCGGTGGACGGTGCGGGTGGGGTCTCCCTGCACTGGCCGGCGAAACCCGACAGCGACACCGCGCTCGAGCGCAGCCGGACACGACTCAAGTATTCGTTCCAGCTGGACGAAGCGCCCGCGTTTGAGCGGTTCGTGTTCGTGACCGCCGACCAGCCTCTCGATCCGGCCCGCGTGCTCAATGCTGCCGACACGCTGGGCGAGGGTAGCCGGCGGCGTGATGCACCGCTGGCTCTGCCGGACACCTGGGATCAAGTCTCGTTCACCCTGGCCAAGCCTGGGTGAGTGGTGTGAGTTGCTAGCGCGACGCGACGCGACGCCTCTCTGGGACTCAATGCGGAGAGAAGGACCGTCGACTGCCAGCTGCGCGAGATGACGGCGGGAGTTTTCTGGACACCCGCTGGCAGGTCCGCCCTGCGTGGGTGCAGAACATCTCGAGCGGTACACGCCACGGCGGACGCAGGCTTGCGACGTGTTGGCGATCATCGGCGCGCACCTTGATGCGTTCGTCCAGAAGATCGCCGACGCCAAGACCGACTGTGGCGGCTTGGACTGCCTCGTCGGATGCGGATTTCGTGATGGAGGCCTGCCTGGTGGACCTCACCCCCTTGGGCGCGATCTTCGACGCGATCGGTCCGGCAGCGATTACCGAGGTTCTCCCCGCCGAAGGTGCGATCGGGCCCGAAATCTTCGAGGAACCCCTCCGCGACACGCTGACCGGAATCATTGCCGACACCTGCGATGTCGTGCGCCCGAGCTAGTGTCCTGAGTCCGTAACGCCCAGGAAAAGTCAGGCGTCATCGCCGAGGTCGAGGAGCGTCTGGCAGTGGCGTTGAACGGCGGCGATAATTCGATCGGCGGACTTGGTCCAGATGAACGGCTTCGGGTCCTCGTTGTGCTGGTCGATGAACCAGCCGATAGCGCCTTCGAGTTCGCGGCGGGGCGAAGAGCGTCGCGTAGTTGTCCATGATGAGGTGAACTTCGAGGTGTCTCGGGACCTCGCGGTTGATCGTGTTGAGGAACTTCCGGAACTCGACGGCTCGGTCCCGCTCTTGATAGGGGACCGACGCAACCCGCGTTGAGGGTCGCGCCTGGGCGTCCGCTTCGGTGCCGACGTGGACATCGGGCACGGCATGGTGCGAGCGCCCAGGTCGGCATTCTGTTCGGTGCCGCGAGCCTGTCGGATGCGCGTCGACGCCAGACCCCGCCCGGGTGGTTGTCGTCGGTCCTGTGGCTCGGTCGCAGGTGCGAGTCGAGCAAGGGGTTCACCAGGTTACGTCGTAGGATGCGACTCCCGCGTCCAGGTCGACGGCCACCACCCGAACTTGGACGCTGACGTCGAGCGCGGTCACGAGCCCGAGCAGGCAGCCGTGAAGACCCTCGACGAAGCATGGGAAGTGATGGTCGCCTGCCGGAAACTCCGACAGCTCGACCGCGGTCCGCGACGCCTCTACCTCCGCGCGTAGGTCACCCACCTCGCGGCACAGATGCCCCCAAAGCCTCGCTGTCTGGCGATACAGGGTGCCCGGGGTCATACCCAGACGCATTCCGACGTGGCGAAGGAATCCGGAGAGCAACGGTCGACCGGTCAGCGTAGCCATCGCTCCGTGCCACACCTCGACGTTGCGCTGTGACCCCACCACTACCCGGATGGCGTCGGCAACCTCCATATGCCGTTCCATCGATGTCCACCCCACCGGTATCCCGCGACGATAGTGCGCCAGGGTCTCGTCTGAGACGAGGTCGAGGATCGCCGCGCGCTCGGACGCCCCGAGGGCCTCGACCTGACGCAGCAAGCCATCGCCGAAGGCGCTGCGCATTTGCTGTCGTCCCGGCAAGAATGACGATGATAGCAGTTTCGGTGATGCCGGATGACGGGGTCGACGGCGGCCGCGTCATGGGCCATGCATTGGTTTGGGGCTGGGGCGCATGCCTGTCGGCCCGGGTGTCCCTGGTGTCCGACCGGTTGTCCGCCCGGCTGTGTTCGGAGGGTCCGACACCGCGAATGGGGAACAGGAGCGTCAATCTCCCCGCGCGCGTTGATCGGCCACGGGAGTCCCGGATACAACCCCTTAGATGCCGCAGTTCGACGCCGGGGTACACACGCCGCCGTCACACAGCGCGGTCGTGCAGTCGTCCCGCCACCGCAGCCCTGGCCGATCTCGCACTTCGCAGCACAGACACCGCCACAGTCCACATCGGACTCGTCGTCGTTCTCGAGCCCGTTTTGGCCCGCGTCGGCGTTTGTGTCGGCGGTTGGGTCCGTCCCAGACGAAGAGCTGGCGCAAGTGGCCTTGGCTGTGCGCGCACTTCCTCCGGCACGGACTGGCGCCCGCCAAAGACGACCGGTTCCCGATGCGGGCGAGGCCCTCGCAGCGCTCGAACGCGTGCGGGCCGGCGATTTCGCGGTCGAGTGTGCGGTCACGCTGTTGCAGTCCAACAACACACGGATGGGGCGCTTCATGGATCAGCACCCGTCGGGCTCACTCGTACTCGCCGCGGGAACGGGCGCCGCAGTGCTTCTTGGCCTCGCAGGCTGGGTCGCATTCGCGCTGTCGTAGGCACCGGGTCTGACACCGCGAACGACGCCGACCGACGCGCAGAAAAATCGAGCACAGACCGCTGTCGGACATTCGCACGCCCAGTGTCGGAGCAGGTGCGCCGCGGAGGCGACTCCACCACAGGGCAAGCCGCGGCGTCCCTGTCCGTGATGAGACCGCATGATGAGACGTGCCTTGGCACGGTTGAGTCGTCGCTGCCGCAGCGTCCGATGAAACACGAACTCTCAGCACGCTCGGCGCAATCCCGATCGCGGGAGTCGCGTTCCAAGCGTCGGATCCGATCAAGCCCTTCTAGGGCTCGATGCGGAGGGAGATCCACCAATGGGCCGCACCGTTGCGACCATCGCGGACGACATAGTACAGATGCGCCACGCCGTCGGGCGGAGTCTCTGCGTCATCACCCGCGGGCTTGAGGCGCCACTCGTTGTAGCTCTCGGGATCGAGGCTTTCGTTGGAGAGCAGCTCTCCCCAGGTGATGAACCATTGCCCGTAGTACTGCTCCTGGCGATCTTCAAGGGATGCACCGAGGTTGACCGGGATGCGAAAGTCCTGCAGGTCAGACTCGGGAGACGTCGTATCGATCCGCAGAGTCTGACCGGGCTTCGCAGCAAACTCCCCCCCCAAAGCGACCTCGACGGGGTCGGTGAGTTCCTTGCCCGAGTCGTCCACGACGCTCACGCGGAAACTCGTCACGCGCGGATGAAGATCGGGGTCGTCGATACTCGAGGGATCTGGGGCCTCCACCTCGTCAAGCTCGATTCCGACCGACAGCAGCCAGTCGATGAGGCGAGCCTTGGAACCGACCGATGCGACCTGGACGGCGTAGATACAGTCATTGGGCAGATTGTCCTTGCCCGCGAGAATATCCGCGGCACAGCGATCGGTCGGCGTACCACCTGGCGTACTGCCGATCGCGGTCAGTTCAATGTCTGCGCCGCTGACAACCCCCACCGAGACAGGAATCGTGAACGTAGGGTTGGGGTCGTCCCCCAAGAAACATGGCGTCTCGATGTCGGCCGGGGCTCCGCTCATGGCGACCTCCTCCAGCGTCGGAAAATCGCAGGCGGGCAACTCATCGAGGCTCTGCGGAAAACTCTCCGACAGACACGCGAACTCTCCACGACCGGGAAACAACTCACACGCGATCCAGCGCAGGTCGAGGTCGGCAGCATCGACGACGCCGTCGGGCCCCACAACAAACGGGCTGAGCTGCACGGTCTCGCCCGGCAACGCTTCGGCACGCGCGTAACCCTGGGGCACCGCCTCGGGATCATGGGGACTCGTAACGATGACGGGTGCGGACAGAATCCGATGCTCGACGATCTTCTCGAACAGAGGAAGGCCATCACCGCACCCGGTCAATACCGACATCGAGGTAACCGCAGCCGCACACAGGACACACTGGCGACTCATCACTACCAGTCCAGTTTCAGGCCGACCGACGGAATAATCGGGAGCGAGTTCACCGTGGTTTCTTGCTGATAGTTCCATGACTCGTTGATCAACTCCGGGTTCTTGGCGTTGTAGATGTTTTGAATGTCGAGATAGACGCTGAGTTTGACTCGCTTAAACGTCCAGGCTTTGTCCACGCGCACATCCAGCTGGTGGAACAGGCGCATGCGCGACGAGTTGTAGTCGCCAGCGATCTGTATCTGCAGCCCCTCGCGAAGCTGGGCAACCGCGTCGTTGTCGGGCGTAAACGGATTGCCCGAGGCGAGCCGGAAGCGTGCCCCGATCTGCCAGTTGCGAGGAAGCCTGTAGGCGGCGAGCAAGGTGAGAATGTGGGTTTGGTCGTAGTCGAAGAGTGAGAACGACTCACCGGGCCGTTGCCGAATTTCGCTGCGGCTCACCGTGTATGCCGCCCAGCCGTACAGTTTATTGGTCATGTCCTTGCGGACCATCAACTCGCCACCGTAGATCCGACCCACGCCCGCATTGTCGAACAACTCAGGACGTTGCTGGCCATCGGGTCCTTCGATGAGTTTCGGAGACGCTGCCGCCAACGACCACAAGTACTTGTAGAAGCCAGTGCCACTGGCAGTCCAGCCATCGCTAAACTCCTGGCTGACTCCAAGACTGACGTGCGCCGCCTGATCGGGCTTGAGCCGCGGGTTACCGAACGTTGGATCGTTGGCGGGTGTGTTCCTCGACTGGCTGTAGATACCGACGGCGCCGGTTACGGTGGTCCGATCGGTCGCTTTGACCTCGGCGGTGATCCGCGGATCGAACGTCACGCCATCACGCAGACCCTCGATGTAGGTCAGTCGGAAGCCTGGCGACACGGCGACACGGTCGGTGATCCCCCAGCGGAAGGTGCTGTACAGCGCTGGCCGGGCCGTGAACAGACTGTACTTGGAGACCAACGGAGTGAGCTGGTCCGCACCTTCCGGCCCACCGCCACCGCGCGGACCGGTCGCATTGCCCTGCACGGGCGGCGCCTTGATGTTGACCGCGGTCCAGTCGGTCACGATCTCGGTGCCGATGCGCCAGTGGGACCGCTCTCCCACCTCTCGAGCGACCTCAGCCCGGCCACTAAATCTGTCGGTCGTGAAATCGAAACGAAACAGGCTGCCCAGATTGAGCGAGAAGAAGTCGCGACGATAGGACGGCGAAACGAAGAAGGTCCATTTGTGCCACTTCTTGCGATACGCCAAGTCTGCACGGTGAAACCAGATCACCGTGTCCAAGTTTCCTCGAACATCCGGCTGCTCGTCGTTGTCGTTACCAAACACTAGCGCGAGACGGTCGTCGGATCCGAGAACTCGCGCCGTGAAGTCGCCGCCAGCGATCGGATAGTCGATGGCGGCCGAGTAGTCGTAGTAGCGCGGGGCAACCGAGAAGTTGAGGCTGGCGTCGTCGGGGATAGCGACGGCAAGAATTGCGTCGATGTAGCTTCGGCGGCCAGACAGCGTGAACGACCCCTTGCCAATCGGCCCCTCGGCCACAATGGCCGCGTCGAAGATGTCGGCTTTGACGTAGCCGTGATAACCGTCGCGGCGACCTTTGCGGGTCTGGATGTCGACGACACCACCAATCGCGTTGCCGTAGCGCGAGTCGAAGTTTCCGGGCACCAGAGACATCTCTTCGATGAGCGACGAGTTGAACACACTGGTGATGCCGCCAAAGTGAAACAAACTCGGGAGTTCGTGACCGCCGAGGTACACCGCGGAGTCCCCAGGAGCCGCGCCGCGGATGGTCAGCTGGCCGATACCGAACGGCGACCGCGCAACGCCAGGGAAGTCCTGCAGGGCCTTGAGTGCGTCGCCGTTGGAGCCGGGGAGTTTCGCAAGTTCTTCGGGTTTCAGTTTGTGTCGCCGCACCTCCCCAATCGGATCGGCGTCGGTCTCGACCTCGGTACGATACGGGTTGGTGTTCATCCGGACCTGGTAGTACTTGAGGTCAAGCTGTTCGTTGTTGCCCAGCTCGACGACATGCTCGAGACGCTCAAATCCCTGGGTCATGATGACAATACGAACGCGGCCTTCTTGCACGTCTCGTAGCTCGAAGACCCCCGCCTGATCGGTCTCGGTGCCCGAGGTCCACGCCGGTTCCGTGTCGGGCGGCTGGCGCTTGCGAAACGGCACACGACCGAGCTTGGCCCCCTTGGCCGGGTAGACCATGATGATCGAGCCGGAGAGCGGCTGGCGCTGCCCCGCCTCCAACACGATGCCGCGAATACGCACAGGTCCCGGTGGGTCGTGTTCGGGGGACTTGTCGACCGGCTCGGCCGCCGGCTGCGTTGCGGATTCAGGTCCGGGTTCGGGTTCGGGTTTGGGGGGCGGCGTGACCTCGATAGCGATCGTCAGAACGAGTTCGACCGCTTCTCCCTCGTACAGCGCGGGTTCGTACTCAAGCGCCGCTACGGCAAGCACTGCGGCGGCATCGAGGTCGGGATGCAGCGACTCCGATACTTCGATCTCCTTGGTTTTACCGTCGACACCGACCACGTACTGAACCACAACCTGGCCCGAGGGCGGGTTGGACTCGCTCGCCAGCGCCTCGGGATACTCAAGAGTGACGGCGTTGTTGAGAACCGGTTTTCTCAACGCATCAGGCGCCGCGTCCGGAACCTGAGGCTGCAAGTCACCCACGTCGTCGGGCTCGTCTGTGGGCGCTTGGTCCGGCGGTGCGGCCATGGCAATACCGGGCACCATCGCCCCCAGCAAAAAGCACCACGAGGGCCGGAGTACAGTGCGCGGACTACCCCGCCAGACGAAATGCATATTCATAGCGAATCTCAAAATCCACAGGCTTGTTTGCGTTGCTCTGTGCCGGTTTGAACTTGGCCTTCTTCAGAGCCGCGGCAGCGATCTTGTCGCAGCCGTGGCCGATGCCTTTGACGACCGTCACTTTGCGAACCGAACCATCGCGGCGGACTTGAACCATGAGGAACACGGTGCCCTCCACGCCGTCCTTGGTGGCTGGGCACTCCCGTTTCGGCACGGAACGAGGCATCGGAAGCCGTTGGATGAAGACCTGAGATGCGGGAGCCCAGCCTCTGCCGCCGCTGCCGGATCCCTGGGCAGAACTCGGTCCTTCGGTGTCCTCGCCATGTTCAGAGCTCGCAGCGCGGGGACGTTTGCCGCTGTGTCGTGGGTCACCGTCGAGGCTGTCCCCGCCCCCGGACCCGTGATGCACGGTGACGCCGGACTGCTCGCCTGAGTTGAGCTGGCCGAGGTTGAAGCGCTTAGGGCCGGGGGGTTGTTCGGGCTTGGGATCAGGTTTGCGTTTGGGTTTCGCTTTGCGCTGACGTGGCGGAGTTTTTTTCGGTACTGGGTCCGGTGCGAGCTGAGGCACTTCCCGCTCCGGGTCCGGCGGCGGGGGCTCCAGCGCTGGCGGCTCGGGAACCGGCGGCAGCGCTTGTACTGGCTCGACGAGTTCAATCTCCATGACCCGCGGCGGACGCTCGGTTTTGGGTCGAGCCTGCGGCACGAGGAGCATCAAGCCGCCGTGGACCACTGCTGCGGCCGCGATAGCAACGCCCGAACGGCCCTTGCTCTCTTTCACAAAGCCGTACACGAGGTAGCCAGCGAACGGCGCCAATGCAGCGGCTACCCATACTGAAGTGGGCCAGACGTCGGTGAACATCGTGGTCCCCTATCCCTGAGCCTGGTGGGGTTGCTCGGTTGCGATGGCGTACTTGGTGACGCCGCTTTGGCGGAGTAGATCGAGCAGTCGCACCAACGAGCGCACGGCCGCGTCCTCGTCGCACGAGATCACGCCCTGCAGTTTCGGGTGCTCAGCCTTCTTAGCCGCAATCGCGCCGAGGATCTGCTCGTCGGTCGTCACGACGACCCCATCGACGCTCAACACGCCATCGGCCATGCATGTCAGCAGAATCTGCCCCTTGTCGGTGGCGCTGTTGAGGCCAGTCGCGGCATCGGGTCGATTGACCTCCATCGACTCGACCTGGTTTATCGCCGAGGTCGTGACCATGAAGATGACCAACAGCACCAAAATGATGTCGACCATCGGGGTGATGTTGATCGCGTTGATCCCCTCGCTCGGACTCGATGAGGCCGACACTAGACCGACCCCCCTTCGCCTACGCCCGCGTACTCGAGGCCAACCGAGGCCGTCTCCTCGGCTCGACTCAGCAAGGCCCCTACCCGCTTGAGGAATGCGTTGTAGGCCACAGTCGCGGGAATCGCGACGATGAGCCCGACGCCGGTCGCCACGAGTGCTTCCGAGATGCCCGTCATGATCGACGAGGCGTCAGCGGCCGAAGCGACCCCCTGCTCACCGAGAAGGTTGAAGACCCTAAGGATCTCCAACACAGTGCCCAGCAACCCGATGAACGGGGCATTTGCGCCAACTGTGCCGAGAAACGCCAGGTTGTGTTCCAGGCGCACCTTCTCCGCTGTCTTTGCCGATTCGAGGATGAGGTCGAGGTTGTCCGCGCGTTCTCGCCGGGCCCGCATAACCCGCCCGATGAGGCGGGCCCCCGGAGCGTCGAGGCGGCCCGCCATCTCGCGGATCTGCGTCCACCGGTAGCTACCGCCCCCTGTCACGAGTTCAGCCATCTGCGCCTCAAGGCGCGACACGCCGCGGTAGGCCAGCCATCGCTCGACGGTGACGGCGGCGGTGGCGACGCTGATGGCCACAAGCAACCACAGCACCCATTCAGATCCGTTGAGCGCAAGACGTAGAAACAGGTCGTTGAGATCCATCGGTGTCGAACAAAACACCGACGGTCGCCTCAGATGTCACAAC
>JAESSZ010001116.1 GCA_016763875.1 Nannocystaceae bacterium | reverse complement strand
CGCGGCGCATCTGGGCACAACCTCCGCGACATCGACGTTCGCATTCCGCTGGGGGTGCTGACGTGGGTCACGGGAGTGAGCGGGTCGGGCAAGTCCTCACTCATCATCGACACGCTACTGCCCGAGGCGGCGCGGCGTCTCAGCGGTGGGCAGCGCGTCGGTCTCGCGCATGCGTGCATCGAGGGGCTCTCGAGCCTCGATAAGGTCATCCATGTTGACCAGTCGCCGATCGGTCGCTCGGCCAAGAGCAATCCGGCGACATACACCGGAATGATGTCAGAGATTAGGAACGTGTTCGCTCAACTCCCCGATGCCAAGGTCCGCGGGTGGGGACCGGCGCGGTTCTCCTTCAACGTCAAGGGTGGTCGCTGCGAGGCGTGTGGCGGGGAGGGGCAGCGACGGATCGAAATGCACTTCTTGCCCGACGTGCACGTTGGTTGCAGCAGCTGCGAGGGACGCCGCTACAATCGCGAGACCTTGGCGGTGGTGATGCGCGGTAAGTCCATCGCCGATGTTTTGGCCATGACGGTGTCCGAGGCCTTCGACTTCTTCGCCGCCCACCCCGCCATTCGCGTCAAACTCGAGGTGCTGCGCGATGTTGGGTTGGGATACCTGTGCTTGGGTCAAAGCGCGTTGACGCTGTCGGGCGGCGAAGCGCAGCGCGTCAAACTCGCCAAAGCACTGGCCAAATCATCCACCGGGCAAACGCTCTTTATTTTGGACGAGCCCACGACGGGGCTGCACGTATCCGATGTCCGTCAGCTGCTCGCGGTGTTGCAGCGCCTCGTGGATCAAGGCAACACAGTCATCGTCATCGAGCACGATCTCGACGTCATCAAGTCTGCCGACCATGTGATCGACATCGGTCCTGAAGGCGGCGATGGCGGCGGGACAGTCGTGGTGGCGGGGACGCCCGAGCACGTGGCGGCCAGCGAGCTGGGACACACCGCACGGTTCCTTCGGGCCGCGCTGTCGCCGGACTAGGTCCGCTGGACTAGGTCAGGACTAGGTCATTGCCCCAAGGGCTTCTTGGTTCTTGAGCACGACGGAACGCCCGTTGAGGTCCAGCAGCCCCTTCTTCTTGAACTGCGCCAGCGTCAGGGAGATGGTCTCGCGGGTCGAGCCAATGAGGTTGGCCATCTCCTGGTGGGTGATCTTCAGCCCGATCTGGGTGCCGTCTTCGTGCTCGACGCCGTATTCGTTGGCCAGTTCGAGCAACAGAGCGGCGAGTTTCGCCTGCACGTCGCGGAACACCAGGTGTTCGAGCTTGGTCTCGATGGTGCGGCGTCGCTCACCGATGATGCAGGCGAACGCAAAACACAACTTGTTGTCGGAGAGCAGCAGCTCCTTAAACAGGTCGCGCGGAACCTCGGTGATGATGGCGTTTTTCATCGCCTCGGCCATCTCGTTGCGCGGGGTGGCGTCGATAACGCACAACTCGCCGAACATTTGGCCCGCCCCGCGGTACGCCAGGGTCAGCTCCTTGCCGTCGCGAGTGACCTTGCTGCATTTGACGCGGCCGCCGTTGATGAAAAACACGCGATCGCCGGGGTCGCCGGGCAGGTAGATGACCTGGCGGCGTGGAATCTCGCGGATCTCGACCTCATGTGCCAACTCCGTCAGCCGTTCGGCGGGCACGCCTTCCAGCAACGGAATTTTGCGCAGGTACCACAATGCGCGTTTTTCGTCCTTTACTGCGGCGTCCTTCCCAGCTTTTGCCATCTGGCGCAGAATGTACGCGAGATGACGAAGTCCAGCAATCCTGTAAGGAGCATGACAACAACCAGCGAAGGCGTGGCTTCCACTGCGTAACAAGCTAACGTTTCCGCGCAGATCAGGCGGGGGGCGCCATGGTCGTGGGTCGGCAAACCTTCGGTACGCGTGTTGCAGTAACGTGAGGCACGGCCTGTGAGGGATGGTTCTTCCCAGGCTGCACAGTGGACCACGGGACCGAGCATTTGGAAGTGATCTCCAGGCGTTGGACGGATGAGCACGGCGAGCGGGACGCCGCAGGCCCGCGTACGGCTATGCAAAAATTTCACAGGCCTCGCAGCGCGGTGCGGGCGTCAACACCCCGGGTAGCCTCCGCACCTACACGACCGCGGGCTCAGGGGGGATTCTCCCTCATCGAGTTGATGGTGACGATTGGGGTGGTCACGATCCTGGCGGCGATCTCGTTCGCTGGGCTCCGCCAGGATGAGTTCGACGGCCAGTACCGACGGTTTGTGCAGGATGTGCGTGGGGCGTTGGTGCGAGCTCGCAATCACGCGATCGATCAGCAGACGCCAGTGCGCATCGATGTCACCAACGACCAGCTACTGGTCACCGCGTGGAATGGCACCACCGACACCTGGGATCGCATCCACGCCGTGGTGATGAGCGATGCCAGGGATACGTTGCTCCTGGCCAACGAGCGCGTGTGCATTTACGGATTTGGTGAGGGCGTGCAGACCCCCTCACAACTGGCTGACATCACGCCACCGAGCGATTGTTTGTCGGACACGCAGCAGCTTCAGTTTGAAGCCGACGGGACCTTCACCGATCCGCTCAATGCGTTCGTCGTGCCCAACTCCGGGGTGACGCTTTGGATCGGCGACCGCAGCGTGCCGGGCCAAGAGCGCGCCGCCCTGATTCAAGTGTTTCCGGGCGGGCTCATTCGGGCGTTCGACAACATTATGGGGAGCTAACGCGATGGACGCCTCAAACAAAGTGACCACGCGATGCTCACCGTGCAACGCCAAGGTGCGTCGCCAGCGGCTTGTGGCTGCGCGAGCCCGTCGCATGCGGGGCCAGGCGGGGTTCACCTTGATGGAGGTGCTCGTCTCCGTGGTCGTGTTTGCGATCTCGGTGGTTGGGCTCGTCGCGTTGGAGTCGCGCGCCATCGAATCCCAGAAAGCCGCCCGCGAGATCCGTGCGGGCCAACGCATCGCCCAGCAGGTCATGGCCGAGGTCATGTCGCGAGGATTCCTCGAGTTGGCCACGCAAGATTTCGAAGGCGTGGCTGACCCGGCCTTCCCGTACGACGACCAGGGGATCGACGCCGACGATCGCATGCGCGCGCTGGGTTTGCCGCCCGCCGACGTCGATCCAACCGACGAGGCCGCGCTTACCGCCGCAGGGCATACCAGCGTGTCGCAGGGTCACTACATCGTCATTCGCGAAGTCGATTGGATCTTTGCTCCGGGGGCAGTGCCCCCGATCCCGCTGGTGACCGCCGCCGACCTGGGCATGGTCAACGGGCTCAGTATTGACGTGGTGGTCATGTGGTTGGACTACGCCAATCCCACGTACCCGCCGCCCGATGGCTTGCAGACCGCCGACCTCACCCCCGAGATGATCGACCCTCTCGACCCGCTCTTTCGTCCGTACGTGAACTACGTGCAGCTTCGCAACATCCGCGCCAACGACGCGGTGCTCGACCCGAGTTAGACATGGCTGGCCCTCGTCACGCAGCGCTCATCCGTCGTCGCCAAGCCGGCTTCACGCTCATCGAGTTGATGGTCGCGATGATCGTTTCGGGCATCGTGATCCTCGGGATCTTCGCGTTCTCCACGATTCAGCAGTCGACCGCGGGGCTGCACGAGCGCAACGTCCGGGTGCAACAGGCTCTGGAAGGGGCGATGTGGTCGATAGCGCAGGACGTTCGTGCGGCGGGTCTCGGTTTCGCCCGCAGCTGCACCGGGTTGCGGATCTACGACCCGGCGACGGGGACGCTCATCAACCCTGGTGGCGGTGCGGGCCCCATTGGCGCCCGTCGTGACGCGGCGACAGACGAGCCCTACTGGGTGTTACGAGACGGAATCCAAGCGCACTGGGACAGCTCGGACGGTGGCTCGCTGGCAGGCAATAACGACTCGTCGGCCACGCCGGACTCGGTCGCCGATAGCTTCGATGTGATCGTCGCGGAGCCGGCCTATCTCAACTCGATGGGGTTGTTCATCCTGGAGACGTCGCTCGACGCGGGGGACACCGTGGTGACCGTGCGCACCTCGAACCTGCTCGACAATACCGACGGCGCAAGCCTCGCGCAGGTGCAGCAGATGTTCCCGCCGGGGAGTTTCATCGCGGTGGGTCGGGTCGCCGCCACGGCGACCAATCCGTTTCTGCCTGAGGCGCAGGGACAGTGTCTGTTGCTGCAGATCACGGGGGATGTTGCCGCCGATGCCTCGGACCCGCAGTTGTGGTCGCTGCCGATCGATCCTGGACTGTCGGACTTCAACGCCGGTTTGGGGGTGCTGCTGAGCGACAACAACGGCTCTCCCGTGTGCCCACTGGGCGCAGGTTGCGATGACTGGGACCCGACGCCGGGCGGGCTGGACAACGTCGCACGCTCGTCGGGCATCATGCCGCTGGGGCGGCTGCGGTGGTCTCGGTACGAGATCGACTACACGGTGCCCACGATGCCGTACCTGGTGCGTTACGACATCATCGGCCACCAAGCGGCCGTCGACCCAACGAGCTTGGGGGCCATCGAGTACCCGCATTGCACCGTGGGAAACTGCCCTGGTGCCGGGCTGCACTTGCCCGGGTCTGGGAGCCCTCCGACCGCGGTGGCCGTCGGTCCGATGATCGAGGACATGCAGATCGCCGTCGGATGTGATGGCTACACGATCGCGGGCGCGGCCAGCCCGATCAATGAGATTCCGCCGCCGGATCCTGGCTTTGAGGAAGTCGGCCCGGTTGCCGGCCTGGGCGGCCCGAACCTGAGCGTGGACGAGAATCCTTCCGGCAACCTCCGAGGTCGTGACGAGTGGGTGGGCAACGCCATCGAGGAACTGTGGGCGCCGGACTGCGTCTATTACGGTACGGCCGAATACGACGCGGTTGCGTGGGCCGCACTCGAGGGCAATGCGCCGCCACCGGCATTTCGCATGAGCCCGCAGACGCTTCGGATCACCCTCGTCGGTTCTTCGGAGTTCACGGAAGAAGCGGGCGGACTTTCCACCGATCAGGTGCTGGCGGTCGAGGACCGCGTCGTCGTGACTTCTGAGGTCGGGCCCCGTCAGCGCTTCACCGTGACCGAGAACTTTACGCCCAAGAATCTGCGTTGGCGCGATACGACCGCGCCGTAAGGAAACCCGCCATGAACCGACAGCAACTGCTCAATATCAGACGAACGCAGCGAGGCGCGACCATGGTCAGCGTGATGCTGCTGACCGTCTCGCTCATGACGGTCGGGTTGCTGGCGGTCCGCTCTTCGGTCCGCGATGTCACCCACGCAGGGCAACTGGTCGCGCGCGAGCGTGCACTGGTCGCGGCCCAGTCGGCACTCGATTTGGCGGCAGCGCAGTACATCACCGTCACCGCGACGGAACTCGATGCGGCACTCCAGGGCTACGCGCCGCAGGCGGGCGCATGCAGCGACCCGCTAGCCGACTGCATTCCCGATCCCGCGGTCGTGGCGACTGGGCAGCGCAACGATCTGTTGAGCGGCGGCACCGTGTCGTGCGGTGGTCGTCCCTGCATGCGACAAGGGGCGGTCGTCAATCTACGCGCTGCTGCTGGGGTGGTGGTCGGCTGGGCCGATGTCCCGTTGCGGCAGTTGATCGCGCGCGGCGACCCGGAAGCCCGCGTGTCGGTGTGGATCCGGAACAACTCCGCGGACGCGTTGGGCGGTGGTGGTTCCGGCAGTGGCTCTTGGACCAGCGACAACGATGGTCGCGTGGTGCTGACCGCGAGCGCCCGGGTTCGCAATACGACGGTCACCATTGAGCAGGAAGTCCTGCTGTCATTCGGGTTTGGCCCGGCCTCGTTGCTCCCCCAAAGCCCCGACGAGGGCTACGGCGGCGGCCACAACAACGACAACTCGGCCGTGTCGGTTTGCGCCGACAACTACACGGCGGCGGCTGAGGTTCCGTAGGCGGTCTCGCCGTCGGCCGGCCGCGCTGCGGGCAACGGTCGATGAGTGTAGGATCCTCGGCCTGTGGCCGACGTCGACCTACCAAGTCCGATCCGCGGCATCCTCTTGGATGCTGGTCTTGAAACCGAGGCGCCGCCGGAGCGCCGTATTTTCACCAATCGCGACCTGAACCTGGAACGGATCGGTCTCATTGGCTTCGACATGGACTACACCCTGGCGATCTATCGGCAGGACGCGCTGGAGCGGGTGTCTATCGAAGCCACGGTCGACAAGCTCATCGGGCGTGGTTATCCCGAAGCGCTACGCACCGCCGAGCACGATCCGCGGTTCGCGATCCGTGGTCTCACTGTCGACAAACAGCTCGGCAACGTCATCAAGATGGACCGCCACGGCTACGTCGGTCGCGCGTACCACGGCCGCCGCGTACTGGCATCCGAGGAACGGCGGGCCGTGTACCGAGAGCAGCGGCTCGGTCATGAGCACGAACGCTTCGCCCCCGTGGACACGCTGTTCGCATTGCCGGAAGTCACGCTGTACGCGGTCGTGGTCGACATGCTCGACGAGCACCCGGAGTTGTTTTCCGCCCGCGACAAGCCGAGCTACGCCGAGGTGTACCAGGACGTCCGCGAGTGCATCGACGCATCGCACCAGGACGGCTCGATCAAGGACCTGATCAAGGCGAATCCCGAGCGGTACATCGAGCGGGATCCCGACCTTCCCAAAACACTTCACAAGTTTCGGTCGGCGGGTAAGCGGCTGTTCCTGCTCACCAACTCGTATTTTCCCTATTCCGACGCAGTGATGAGCTACCTGCTGGGAGGCGAGCCGTCGTACCCAGACTGGACCGCGTACTTCGACTGGATTGTGGTCGGCTCGAAGAAACCCGGGTTCTTCACCCGTAGCGAGCCGTTTCAGGAACTCGATCGCAGCGGCAAGCGGATCGGGGCGCCGCGCCAAGACGTGCAGCGAGGCAAACTGTACGAGGGCGGCAATCACTCGGCGCTCCAGGCGTCGTTCGATGCCTACGGCGACGAGGTTCTGTACATCGGCGACCACATCTACGGCGACATTGTCAGGAGCAAGAAAAGCTCCGGTTGGCGTACCGCGCTGGTCGTGCAGGAGCTACACCAGGAGATTGCCGTGCGTCGCGCCCGTGGGATGACCTTGCGCGAGATCTCGAGCCTGCATCGGTTGCGCTCTGAGATCGCGGAGAAAATATCAGTGCAGCGGCATCTCATGCGGGCTCTAGGCCGTATCGAGCCCGGTGATGTGGCCGCGTCCGGCGATATGGATGTCGCGGAGGCAACCGAGATGCTTGACGCCACAAAGGTCCGCATCAAGGGTCGTTTCGACCGGTTGCGCCGCTACGAGCAGGAGACCACCGACACGCTGGAGCGTCGATCGCAGGAAGTCGACGAGGCATTCAATCCGTACTGGGGCAGTAGTTTCGCCGAGCGTCACGACACCAGTCGCTTCGGTTCGCAGGTCGAGGCGTTTGCCTGCATCTATACGAGCCGCGTGTCGAATCTACAGTTCATCTCGCCGTCGCGTTACTTCATGTCGCCACACGGCAGTCTCCCGCACTGGTTGTGATGCGGCGGCGTGGTACCTTCCGGGCCGCGTGAAAGACGACAGCAAAGGGGATCGGCGCGAGTCGAGCATGGCCCTGGCCGCACGCGGAGGCGTCGGCGGTATTCTGATGGGCCTGGCGAACCTCGTGCCCGGAATCAGCGGAGGGACCATGCTGTTGGCGGCCGGGGTCTACCCCAACTTCGTCAACGCGATAGCGGAAGTCACGACGCTCAAGTTCCGCCGAGAGTCGATCGTGGTCCTTGGCTCCGTTGTGAGCGCTGCGCTGGTCGCGATCGTGTTGCTGGCGGGGGTGGTCAAGAACTTCGTCGTTGACCATCGTTGGGTGGCCTACAGCGTGTTTATCGGCCTCACCCTCGGTGGGGTGCCCATTGTCTGGCGGCTGATCAAACAGGCTTCGCGCGAGGTCTGGATCGCGGCCGCGATTGGTTTTGCGTCGATGGCCGCAGTTGCGCTGTGGCAAGGCAGTGGCGACAGCAGCGTGGGGGCGAGCACGGCAGGCTTCGGGCTGCTGTTCTTCGCTGGGGTCGCAGGCGCTTCAGCAATGATCCTCCCAGGGATCAGCGGTGGTTATCTTCTGCTCGTGATGGGGGTGTACGTCGCGATCCTGACGGGCATCGACCAGGTGAAGGTGGCGCTCAAAGCAGGCGATGTCGCAGCGCTGATGGACCCGCTCACGACGGTCGTCGTGCCGGTCGGTCTGGGCGTGGTCGTGGGGGTCGTTGCAGTCAGCAACCTTGTGCGGTGGCTACTGGCGCACTACGAGCGGGCAACGCTTGGCGTGCTGCTTGGGCTGCTGGTGGGAGCGGTCGTTGGCCTGTGGCCGTTCCAGCGTGGCGTGGCCCCGGTCGTGGGGGATGTCATCAAAGGGCGGGTCATGACGCAGCAGTTGCTCGCGAGCGTCAAACCCAAGGACTTCCCGATCGAGACATTCACCCCCAGCGCCATTGAGATCGCGGTCGCGTTGGCACTGATCGTTGGCGGCTACCTCGCCACGACCCTGATAGCTCGGCTTAGCCGGACTGAGTCCTGAGACTTACGACTGCCGCGCGACGCGAGTCAGGACCAACTTTGACAGGCCCTTGAGCGTGGCAAACACGCCGTCGCCGTTGACGGCAGCGGCTTCAAACTCCGGGGCACCGTGTTGGTTGAGGTCCGCGCGCATCGTCTCCAGCGTCATGATGTCGGCCAGATCGCGCTTGTTGTACTGGATGATATGCGGGATCTCGGAGAGCTGGGCGCCGTTCTCCGCGATGTTGGTCTCGAGGTTTTCGAGGCTCTCGAGGTTGGCTTCGGTGCGACTGGGCTGGCTGTCGGCGACAAAGACAACCCCGTCGGCACCTCGCAAGACCAGCTTGCGGCTGGCGTCGTAGAACACCTGACCGGGTACCGTATACAGGTGAAAACGAGTACTGAATCCTCGAATCTTACCCAGTGATAGCGGTAGGAAGTCGAAGAACAGCGTCCGTTCGGTTTCCGTAGCGAGGGAGATCATCTTGCCCTTCGCCTCGGGGTTGGTCTTGGTATAGATGTACTGCAGGTTGGTCGTCTTGCCGCAAAGCCCCGGACCGTAGTAAACGATCTTGCAGTTAATCTCGCG
>JAESSZ010001115.1 GCA_016763875.1 Nannocystaceae bacterium | reverse complement strand
GCACGTCACGCAAAGGGAGCATCGTTCGCTTGACGGGCCGCCGCCAGGCGAGTACATACAGCGCCCGCTCGGCGCGTAGCTCAGTTGGTTAGAGCACTGCCCTGATAAGGCAGGGGTCGGAGGTTCAAGTCCTCCTGCGCCGACCACCCCGTTTTCTTTGAATCTAATCTTACGTGCAGTTGGGGGATTAGCTCAGCTGGGAGAGCGCCGGCTTTGCAAGCCGGATGTCATCAGTTCGATCCTGATATCCTCCACTGTCGAAAGCCGCCCCGTTAGGGCGGCTTTTGTTTTTGGTTGGTGGGCTGGTTGGGCTGGGTGGGCACGCAATGACCCAGCGATGTCAGCGGAAACTCGTTCTAGCGCAACACGGAGACGTCGTCGCTGATGTACAGCTGCACTTGTCCGGCCGCGCGGATCTCCAGCTTCTTGGGCCCCGCCTGCTGCCGATACCCGCCCGCGTGCGGGGCCGGGGCAGGCGCATCGTCGTAGCTCACCGTTCCGTGCCCCAGCACCGCGACCCACTCGCCGGGCTCGAGTACGCCCTCGCGATAGCGCAAGGACCGGTTGAAAATCCACCCCTCGCTCTTCTCGCCCTGTGCGGCGAGGAATGCTTCCTCCCGTGGTGTCGCGTCGTCGAAGGTACCGGAGCGGGTATGGCTGTCCTCGGTGATCACCAGCTTCGCCCCGTTCGGGTCGATGAAGGCGCGGCCCGTGGCATCGGTGAGCACAAACCGCATCGTGCGAACTTCTGTGGCGATCGTGTGCCAACTGCTGGTCTTACCGCTGCTTCGGAGTTCCTGGACGATCACCTCGTATGCGGCGCACCAGCGACCCGACAGCGGCGCTTGCAGGGCGTTACCCTCGATCGATAGCCGGCCGACGATTCGCTTGAGCCCGCCGTGAGGGTAGTCCGCGATCGCGACCCGCTCTGCGTTGCGGAGGGCGCGCTTGATCTTCCGCTTGTCCGAAAACCACCAGATCAGCAAGCCCACCACAGCGACAGCGATGGGGACCAGGATGAAAAACGCTGGCACGCGCCAAAGTGTAGCGGCTATCGGTTCGGGAGCCGGTCATGACAGCGAGCGGAGTTTTGCGTTCCGCCGCACATGCCGCCGTGCAAGTGCCAGAGCAGCATTTTTCGAGCCCCCTACCCGCACCGCGACCGCATCCGGATTGAGACCTCGTTGATCCCAGGCAGAAGCGCGACCGTCGTCTCAAGCGACTCGAAGTCCGGGTGACGGATCTGCAACTCGAGACTGGTCTGGATGTCTGTGCCCATTTCGATCGCGGGGAACTGGTGGGCGAGGTAGTTGCGACCGAGGATGGGGGCAGGGCAGCCGCGGAGGCACGTCACCACGACGTCGGTCGGCACGCCCTGCAACCTCAGGACACCGGGGCGGGGGTGAACCTCGACCTCGACAACGCCCGAGGCGCACTGCTGCGCGGCGATTCGGCGGCGCGCGTGGAAGCGCCGACTGTGGATCGACAGCGGTGCCGACGGCCCATAGAACGTAAACCCGACTTCCCGCGACGAGCCGGGCGGTAGGGCGTCGCCCGCGACTTCGATCGTGAGCGAGCCGAGCATGGGCTGCGGAATTCCAGCCAGCCGGATGGCGCATGTGGTCGCAGGTGGATGGCCGCTGGGGTCGATGTCGGGGCAAGGGGGTGGGGCTATCGTCAAGGATGGTCCCAGCCATCCCACGACGCGGCACATAACGCTAAGCAAAGTCATTAGGACACGACTGTACCAGCGGCGGTGCACCAGCGGAGGCTGACGCTCGCGCAGACTTAGGGCACGTAGTCCACGACCAATAGCGGGCGCTCTTCGGCGATGTCCGCCTCGGACGATGCGATGTACACCGGATTGACTATCTCGTCGGAGTGCAGCAGCAGCCCATGGTTGTCGGTGGGCTGGTCGATCCACGTCTGGACTACGCCAACCGGGATCGCCAAGAACACCGCCACGCTGGCCTCAGTCAACGCGAACGTCGCGACCACCTCAGGATCGTGCGAGCCAGCGCCCGCGCCCGGAGCGGCCCACGACACGTCTTGCTCCCGTTCAACCCAGTTCGACGCCGCTGGCCTCATGTTGACGCCGCCCTCGGTCCAAGCTTCGAGCACGACGTGGACCTCGACGGTGCCCGGATCGGTCTGATCGTAGTTGTACATCTCGAGCTGGGCGCCAACGATGGTCACGTCGGCCAGCGCGGAGAGATCGAAGCGGAGCAGGCTTACCTGCTGCGGCGTTCATCCCCGTGGACGTGCAGGTCACCGTGCCCGCCGTGGTTGAACGATGTTTCGAACGCCGAGAGGTAGGTATCGGCGGTGACCCCCTGCACGTCCGCCATCGGCCGTTCGCCGAACGTCATCGTCTGCGGTCCCGCAGTGGTGCTCGAGCCGCCTTGTGAATCGCCGCTCGAACCGGTGGTCTCTCCCCCGCCAAACGTCGTCTCAGCGCTGCGGCTGGTGTCATCGCCGAGGGTGTCGAGTCCACCGGTCGACCCGCTGTCGGCGGGAAGTGTGGTCACCGCTTGCGTGTCGGCCGCGCTCGGGCCCACGGTCGTCGCTTGCGAGTCGTCGCTGTCGGTCGTCTCGGTGCTCGCCGTGACGATCGGAACGCACTGGCCGGCAACGTTGTCGCCGGAAAACTCACCGTAGCGACGGCCTGAGTCGCACCCGGAATCCTCGAAGCTGCAAAAGCCGTTAAGCTCGCATGTGCCTTCGCCGTCACTCGCCCCACAGTCGTCGGCGGACGAGCAATGGAACTCCGACTGCGGGCAGCCCAGCAGTGCCCCGGATGCGAGCACTGCGGTGGCAATCAGGCGTCTCACAGTGACCAAGCGATACTATCAGCTGAGATGCCCGATCCCGCGACGACCTCGCGACGTGGCCGCGGGCGCAGTGTCGCCTGGGCCCCGACATGAGGGAGTTCGCCCACAACCAGGTGGGAGATCTGCCTACGACCCAGCCACGACCTGGATGAAACCCGCAGTAACGGCCTCGTAGACCGCGTTTTCGCCCGCGCGGGCGGTTGCCGGAGGCTGCTAGGCTGCGCGCGATGGAGGACTTCAGTGCTTGGAGCCGTAAAGCTGTCCAGACCATGCGAGCCCGGAACGCCGCTTGGATGGACGAGTACGCCGTTTCCGACGAGTCGTACGCGTGGACTTACGAGCCCGCGCAAATGGTGTTCGATCGCGAGAGTGGACCGGAGGACGGTCAAGTCATCGCCGACATCTGCGTGGTGGGTCGAGTGTCGGAGACGGACGGGATGTTCGAGTGGGCGTGGGCCGTCGACGACGTACCGGAGGCGGCCAAGGAAGGTCTCGCCAAGGTGCGGAGCTTTGGCGAGGAGAACCAACTGTCGCTGCTCACCGAGGGCTGTCACCCGGGCGGATTGACGCAAGGCAAGGAGTGCGCCTGCATCACCGGCCGAATCCTTGACGCGGAGGGCTTCTTCATCGAGCCCGGCCGCGAGTACACGCTGCTGTTTGCGTTGCACAACTTCCGCAGCGCCTGACGCCGCAGACCCGCGGTCATGGAGAGGGCGATTGTGGCGAGGACGATGGCGCCGCGTCTCCGCCGGTCTTGCTCGCTTCCGGGCGGCCGGTCATCAGCAAGATGGCCGCCACGGCCAACGCCAGCCCCGCAAATTTGCGCGGGGTGAGGCTGTCGCCGAACACGAAGATGCCCAGCGGCAGCAGGACCACGGCGACGGCCACGTTGGCGTACGGCGCGGCCATGGCGAGGTCCCAGCCCGCACGGTAGGCCCACAGAAAACCAAGCTCGAGCCCGACGATGGCCAGGCCCAACCCGTAGGACGCCCAGCCGGTCTGCCACAGCGCATTGCCAATGGGTCGTGCAGCACTGGAAGAGACCAGCAGCACCAGGCTGCACACCAGAGCGACCGCGTAGGTGATGACCAGTGAGGCGGCCGGACTGGCGTCGGCTCGGATCGACTTCTGGAACACGTGGTAGGCCACATTGGCCACGATGGTGAGTGCGATTGCGGCGTAGTACATGCTCGGTCAGGCCTGTTGCGGTCAGGGGGTTGCGGTCAGGGCTGTTGCGGTCAGGGCTGTGGTCGCGTCATCGCGAGACAGTCGGCCACGTGCTCCGCGAGGGCCAGGCAGGCGGTCAGTCCCGGACTCTCGATGCCCATCAGGTGCACCAGGCCCGCGTGTCCGTGCTCTTTCGGTCCCTGGATGACGAAGTCCGCCATGGGCTGCCCAGGCGCCTGCACCTTGCACCGTACGCCGACGTAGGCGGGCCGCAAGGCGTCATCGGCGAGGCCCGGGAAGTACCGTCTGATCTCTGGCACGAACGCAGCGGCGCGGGAGGCGTCCAGGGTGTAGTCGACGTCCT
>JAESSZ010001114.1 GCA_016763875.1 Nannocystaceae bacterium | reverse complement strand
TGTGACAGAACCAGTTCCATCTGACGACTGTGCAAAAGCATCATGATTTGTAGTAAACCCAACGGCGTATGGTCTCCTGGAACTCATGGACCCCTCGCTTGGCAACGAGGCTGCTGCGTCCCTCGACGCCGCCGACAGGCAACGACTCCACGAGATCACCCTCAACGCGCTTCCTGAAGACGAACACGAGGGGCGAGTGGTCCATCTCGCGGCGCTGGGATGGCTGGCTGAGGCGACCGTTGCTGCCACGCACATCGCACAACGAGCCGAAGGGCGTGCGGCATTTGGGTTCGCGGCCAAATGGTACCAACGAGCGATCGAGTGGGCCCCAGATGCGGGGGATTCAGACGAGCTGAAATGGCGGCTTGCTGTCGCGCTCGAGGGAGAGGGTCGACTCCCCGACGCCGCCGCTCGTTACGCACCACTGGGTTCCCGGGGCGCATTTGCGGCTGCCCGATGTTGGTTCGATGGCGGCAGAGTCGACGAAGCGCTCGTCCAGATTCGAGAGCCTCTCCGCGAGGTCAACCTATCCACAACCGGGAGCCGACCGTTGATGGTGATGCAACTGCTGGGCAACCTCGCCAGACTCCTGGTGCGCAGGCGTCTTGAGATCGCGGAAGACAGTCCCCGGTCAGCGAGCCGCGCCGAGTTGGCCTGGTTGCTCGCGCGAGGACTCATGATGACCGATGCGCCACGCAGCCTGCTGATGTCGCTGCGCGCGGTACGCGAGGGGCTCGCTGGCGGCTCTCCGCTCGTGACAGGAAGGGCGCTGGCTTTCGTTGGCGGCGGGGTTTTCCTTCAGCTTCCCTTCTTTCGCAGGAGCAGCCAGCGTTGGCTCGATCAGGTGCACAAGTGGGCACAGCGGCACCCCATACTCGAGGTTAGTGCGCGCGTGTGGGAAGGCGTGGCGTCGGTAAGCCGAGGCGCTTGGTCGAGGAGTCGACAGACCCTCGAAGCAGTCGAAGAGGAGCTTCGATTGCACCCGACGTGAGCTTCGAACGGGTGCTGGCCTCGGTCTCCAGGCTGGTGGTCCTGCAGCACCAGGGGGAGTACATCCGCCTGCTCGATGGGGCGACCCGCGAATGGGAAAACGCGCGCTCGGCCGGAAACAAAACCAATACGGTCATCTTCTCAGTGCTCGCCGTCGACGGGTATCTTGCGGCGGGGCAGTTCGCGCCCGTGGACCGCATCCTGGATCAGGCGGAAAAGTCGCTGCCTGAGCGCTTCGTCCCGCAGACCTACGACGTGACCGACGCACTCGTCCACCGCGATATTGCCCGGGGCCGGGTCGAGGCGGCCATCGAGCGATTCACGGCCATGCAGTCGCCGTTCAAATGGGCGGGGGGAAAGTTAGCGGCGGTGACCCTGTTCCGAAACGCAAAACTCGGAGGTCGCACCGGAATCGCCGCGGGAAATCCAGCTGTCGTGCGACAAGCGATTCGCGACCTACGAGGCATGAAGCGAGAGGATGCTTCGGCGTTTGCCGAATGGTTCGAGTCCGTCTTGGCAGGTACCGCCCAAGAGCAGTCGCAGCAGATCGCCGACGGCTTGGAACGCGCGGAAGCTGGTTCGGTTGCGCTTGCGGTCAGACTTCAGACCGGTCGGTCCGCCGCATTGATCGAGAAACTCCGCGGCCGAGGGATCGTAGACCCACTGCACTGGAGCCGCTGGATGGCCCCACTCAAAATGCCGTCGTAACTCCCGCGTATGCCTTCGGGAACCACGCGTCTGCGCGTTGCGTGAACTTGAAATACATCTGTCTCCTCCATCCGGGGTGCGGAGGCGCCAAGACCCACGCCCGCAGGGCCCCGACCCTTTCCCGCGCGGGACCGGCTTGCGGCGCGAGCCACCGGCTCAGATCCATCGTGGGAGGACGCCGCGCCTGCCAGATCAGCGGAGATTCGATGGCCAGGTAGTCGCCCACCGTTCCGTTGGCGACCTCCACCTGAACACCGACCAGTACGTGCAGGGGAGCCAGATCGAACAGCAACGACGGGAGCGTCTCGCTGAGCGTCGGGTGCTTGATTGTACGGAGCCAACCGAGCACGGCGCCAACCCGTACTGCCCACGACAGTCGCACGCCCGCACGTCCCCGCGGCGATGTGGACAAGACGACCCGCGTCGCCGACAGCATCGATCAGCAACTCGACCCTGCGTTGGGTGTCGCCCGTGCAAAGGGAAGCCAAGAGGTCACGCGCCAGTGCCCGGCTCTCGGCGGGCGCCGGACCCAGGCACGGTCCCGTTAGAAGCTCGACTTCGCTACAAGCGGACCACAGCGGATGCGCCAAGGACCGACCCGCGCACAGGTCCCACTCGAGCCAGTACACGGGGACCGGCAACAGCGCCAACGTTTTGTCGGGGCCTTTGACTTCGTCATCCAGCACGGCCCACGGGTCCGTCGCGCAAGCCATGACGTCCACCCCGAGTCCCGGTTGCTCAAGATGGTGCTCGGCAATGATCGTAATCCAGCTGCTGGCGCGAAGGAGGCGAGCGACCTCGCCTCCCGGTTGCGTCGAAAAGTCCTGCAGCAGCCCCGCTACGTCGTGCACACGAGGCCGCCGTACCCGCCTTTGCTGAAGGTTGCGTTCTTGCGGATAACACCAACGCGCACGTTGTCATCCCCAAGCTTCAGCGACGCATCGGGGGAAAACTCGAACGTCACAGTCACCTTTCCATTGTTTCCAACCCTTGCCTTCTCGCCCCCCGCCAGGTTGCGGCTACGAAAAAGTTCAGAGTCGTCCGCACTGTTCGTGTGCATCGTTTCGTAGTCTCGCCGCGCGATAATGAAGAGTTCGACTTTCTTCGTCGCTAGCGCCTTGGGCACGCGGCACACGTACCGATACCGCGTGCCAGGAACGAGCTGCGCCAGGTCAGGCAGCACCGTCTCGCTGCCTGCGAGGTAGAGGACACCTTGGTCATTATCGTCGTCGGGGAGCCATGCCATCGTTTTTCTGTTCCTTCTTACTGTGGAGGTTTCACCGAGTAGTAGCGTCGCTGGAAATCGTTACTCGCTATATCGATCTGCTCGGTCGAGTGAGCATCAAAATGCACACACACATGGCCATGCTCGCCATCGGCCCGAACGAAAACGGTCGGTTCAGCGGGCGAGATTTTCACGTCGTCGACTCGGTCCTCGGCGGCGGGGGCACCACAGTCCGGCAGGCAGACCCCCCAATGAGTTCGCCGGATACGCGCGGTTCCGGACGTGGGCAGGTGGATCGCCGTCCATCGCGCGGCAGGCTGCGTAACCGAGAACGATCGGCAAATCACCGGAGCATCGCCCGAGGGGCGGAGCGCGAAGTCCTGGAACAACCCCTCGGTCGCTTTTCCGCTGCAGCGCGTTAGCTCTGCGGTGTCGAAGTCGCTGAAAACTGGCGCACTCGTCCGGTCCGCGAAGTTGACTCGCGAAAGGACGACCCTGTCTGACTTTCCTTCGCCCGGAGGCGAGCGGTGCACGAAATGAGGGGACACGTAGTATCCGTCGGCGGGGAACACCGTCGTATCGACGGCCCACCGTTTCGGACTGCGACGGACGCGATGAAGCATGGGGACGGGCGCGCGGCCTTCGCCGATCGGCAGGTGCGTCGTAAAGACCAAGTCCGTCCCCGCGGCGTGAGTGCGCGTGTCCAGGGCCAGCGATGTCTCCTGCAGCCCGTGCATCTCGCACAGATGCGGGTTTTCCACAGAGGGATCGGGAGGACAAACCCTGCCCGCTTCGGCACCGACGACATCCATAATCACGCCCCAACTCGCGCTATCAAACGAAAAAAACAGGTCAAGTTTCCCATCCGCGTCGAAGTCATGAAGCGACAAGATGTTGTGCTGCCGATCGGCCCGAGGCATCTGGAGGTCGGTCCCGGTCATCCGAACCACCCGCAGCAAGACCACCCCTTCGTGAGAAAGTTGGTAGAGCGCGATGTCACCGCTGGCGAGTGTCGGGTCATCGACCAGCTCGACCGCCGCGTCGGGAAGTGGCGGCCGCGACTTCCCGCGGGTGTTGGCGTGCTCTTTGGGTTGTCGCGTCCCGTGCTCGCGCGGCGGATCCAAATGGCTCTCAAAGTACTGCAAGAGCGGCTCCGGCAGTCTTTCGTGAAGCAGCGAGTTTGTGCTGCGACACTTGTCCAACGTGAGAACTTCTCCGACGGTCCGGAAAGCTACGGCGACAAGATCGCTACCGTCGGGGTGAACCCCGACATCGAAGAACGCCGAGTCGGCACCGCCACACAACCACGCAGCGGGACGCGGGCGGCTGTCCGAGGCGCGAGCCAACGAGACCAGAGAGAGTATCGAGGGCTCGAACAGGGATTGCTCGGACTCTTCTTCCTCGGACGGCTGTCCCTGGGACCGCTCGGCCGCTTGTGCAAACGCCCATCCTGGCGAGCGCGTGTAGTCCAAGACATAGATATCGGTACGGTCAGGACGCAGCTCGCCCTCGACTCGAGCAGCATCAGCGAATCCGAACTCGTGCCCCAAGACGAAGTGACCGTCGAACCGGATGTCCCGCGTGTCGCTAAGGATGCCGCCCGACGCCGTCGTCGTTGGGTTTGCATACGCCAAATAGCTGAACCCCTGCGCCACCATATCGCCCCCATGCGCAGTAAGGACCGCGTAGCTATCACCGAGTCGGAACGGCAACATGCTGCTCGTTGGCAACCCGCCGACCACGGACTCACCGTCGTGAACTGGGCAGTGCGCTACGTGCTCCTGCGCGAAGTTCCGGTTCCTCGACGGCGACAACGCAAGCAACGTGTCGGACGGTCCGCCTTCGGGTGATGGGACTGGCGACGCTGCATCGAAATACCGCGGGATCTCCTCTGGTCGTGGCGCCGAGTTGCAACCCAACGCGACCGCGCTGGCACCCACGACGAGTCGGCCAAACACGATCACCGAGGGCTGCGGCACATCATCATTCTACTCGACGCCTCCCCGCAAACCACGCCGATCTGCTGCACTCGGTCGCCGGATTTGGTCGCATGGT
The DNA here is from genome assembly GCA_016763875.1 of Nannocystaceae bacterium. Lineage (GTDB taxonomy): Bacteria > Myxococcota_A > Polyangia > Nannocystales > Nannocystaceae > JAESSZ01. Next base: position 2,630 of record JAESSZ010001114.1, on the reverse strand, counting down.
CGCCACGACGGGACGTCGACGATCGAGTCGTCCGGGATCGGCGACGACAGTCCAGCGAGTGTCCGCGATCGAGAACACTGCTAAACTTCGTCCGTGCTTGACGGCCAGGAACGTCTTCGTAGCGAAAGAGACTTGTATCGCCAGTGTTTAGAACTCTGCGACGCAGAAGACCCCGCACCGCTCCTGCAGCGGACGATATCCCTGCTGCGCGAAATCGCGGGGGCAGCCCATGGGTACATCGAACTTTCAGATACCTCTGCCGAGCCCGCGAGAACCTGGTGGGCCGCGACCGGGGTTGGGCAAGACGAACTTGAAGTGATCCGCTCTCGCGTTTCGAGTGGCGTTGTCGCTGAGGCGATCGCAACTGAGACCGTGGTGCACGTCCCGAGCGCGTTGCTCGACGAGCGCTTCGGGGATCGGGAGAGCGTTCGCGCCGCGGAGATCGGTGCCGTTTTGTGCGTTCCGCTGTCCGGAGCGGGGGTCTCCGGTGTTCTGTACTTGCAAGACCATCTCGACGGCGATGCCGGCGGAAGACGGTTCTCAACGCAGGACGTCGAGAGCCTGGAAACCGTGGCGAGATTCGTTGGAACGTTGGCGGGTCAGATGGCGGAGCTACTCCGACGCCGCGAACGCCAGGACGCGACCGCGCCCTTTCGGTCCAGACTTCAGCTCAACGGTTTGATTGGTCGAAGTCCGGCTCTCGCGGAGACTCTCGCTCGGATCGAAGTCCTCGCGACGATGGAAGCTAACGTCCTGCTCGTTGGGGCATCCGGCACGGGGAAGTCTCTGCTCGCAAAGCTTCTCCATGACAATAGCCGGCGGAAATCGGCGCCGTTCGTCGCAATCAACTGCGCGGCACTTCCCGAGCCACTGGTCGAGAGCGAACTATTCGGCGCGGACAGGGGCGCCCACTCCGGGGTCTCGGCGTCCGGAATCGACGGCAAAGTCAGTGCCGCCGAGGGCGGGACTCTCTTCCTCGACGAGGTCGGAGAACTAAGCCCTCCAGTGCAGGCAAAGCTTCTGCAGTTCCTGCAGTCAAAACAATACTATCGACTCGGAGGAACCCAACCGCAGAGCGCAGACGTGCGAATTGTTGCGGCATCGAACCGAGACCTGCAGTCGGGGCTGAAGGACGGATGGTTCCGCGAAGACCTCTACTACCGGCTTCGGGGCGTCGAGCTCGCGATGCCAAGTCTGGCTGAGCGACCAGAGGATCTACCACTGCTCGCCTCCCACTTCGTGAACTTGGCGTGTGACAGCAATGGCCTTCCCAGAATGCGAGTGTCCGTGGCGGCAATGGGGGCCATCTCGGTCTCGGATTGGCCGGGCAACGTTCGTCAACTCGCAAACAAGTGCGAGGAGGCGGTCGTCAGTGCGAGAATCGAAGGCGCGACGACGATCGAACTCCGCCACATGTTCCCTCAGCCCCGCGAAGAGACGCCCGATCAACGCACGACGTTCCAGCAGTTCCGAGATCTGCGAGACCGGCAGTTTCTAGCCGGTGCGTTGGAGGCCGAGAGCTGGAACGTTAGCCGGACCGCCCGAGCACTCGAACTCAGCCGTTCGCACCTCAACTCTCTGATTCGCCGCTTTGGCCTGCAACGAAACGCAGGACACTAGGAGGAACAGGGATTGGCGCCGTCCCAGTGGTGTTATGCCAAGGCGCCGCCGCCGCGCAAACTAATTTGTCAGGACTGGCGACGCCCGAACGCGTGGCGCATGTGGTGGGCGGAACGACTACCGACCCAAGTCTTCGACGACGAGCCCGACGCGCTCCAGGGCTTCGCGTAGGGTTCGCCGACCACGTGTAAGGCGGCTACGCACGGTTTCCGTCTCGATGCCGAGAACCTCCGCAATCTCAGGTCCTCGCATCTCGTAGCGGTAGGCGAGTTCGAGGCGTCGTAAGGATCCGGACCCCGATGCCTTCCGACAGCGACGCCGGGTGGCGGAACCTAGCGAGCCCTCTAGAACTCGCCGAGCTTGGCGTCCATCGTTGGGTTTTGCAGCCACACTCCGATGTCTTCGCCGAGCTCCTCGCCGCAGGTTGAGAGCAGCGAGCAGGTCGTCTTGAACTTGTCGTACATGCCACCGCCCGTCGTGCGACGACCTTGGAAGGTACCGATCGTCGTGCCGTTCTCGGTCAGGGTGCCGGACACTACAAGCTGCTTGGGTCCCGACCACGCACCGCCCCCAGCGCCCATCATGTGGGTGATTTCAATCGTGAGCACCCGGTTGGCATCGCCCGCGACACCCGGGCTCGCACCCGGGGCATTTTCGGCGATCCACCGCGGGACGCTCATCTCCAGCTCGCATTCGGCTTTGACGTCGTCGGTAACGCCCGCCGTCTCAGCGTACGAGGCGGGTGGGATCACCGTTGCCGGTATCAGTTGGTCCGGGACCTCGAGCCCTTGCACCCGGTCGACAAGATGGCCCCAACCGCCGCGGCCCATACGAGAGTCTTTGTTATTGTACGCATCGTTCGTCGGTCCCGCATGCACACGCGGGAACAAGAAGACGATGAGAGCCCGAGTCTATTGGTCATGTAGATCACACCGCTGACAGGTGCGTGAAAGCTGAGCTGACCGGGAGGGCTTGGTGGCCCGGGACGACGCGCCCCCCATCACATCGCG
>JAESSZ010001113.1 GCA_016763875.1 Nannocystaceae bacterium | reverse complement strand
GTTGCCCGCAGCTCGCGCGGCAAAGTCTTGAAGATGCTCGGCGACCAGGCTCACCGCATCACTGGCCTCGGGGCGGCGAGGCTCGTACCGGTGGGCATGCGTCGTGCCCATCGTGGGCATCGGCCCTGCGAGCACAGGACCAGCCCGGCTACGATCCCAAAACGTTCGAGCCGGGCGCCGACTTTGTCCGCACGTATGAGTTGAGCGCCGAGGAAGTCGAGGCGATCACGGTCGCCAACGCTACTCTGTCTGCAATGAGCCCACGCCGAGTCACGCGCGACGCCCAAGCTCGCGCCAATCGCATCGCATCCGCGCTCCGGGGGCTGCTCGAGGACGAGCCTCCGGTACCCGAGGCTCCGCGCTGGCAGGGCGACCCGTTTCGAGGCTTGCCGGCCGAACCCGTCGCCCCCGAGGTCGATCCGGACCTGCCCTGCCCCGCCTGCGCGTCCGCCATGATTCCGGTCTACAAGCGCGGCGTCACGATCGACTGCTGCGTCCGTTGCAGCGGACTGTGGCTCGACCCGGGCGAGCTAGCCGACATGATCGGTCCCGTGTCCGACGAAGGCGACGTCAACCCGGCGACCGTCGCAGGCCGGATGGCGCAGCTTGATCTGCCGCCCCGCACCGTCGAGCACAGGACGTGCCCGCGCTGCGACAACCCGATGATCCGCCGCAATTTCGCCGATTTCAGCGGTGTCATCGCAGACGTGTGCCCACAGCACGGAGCGTTTCTCGATCCCGGCGAGTACGAGGCGGTCGAGGCGTTTATTGAGGTCGGTGGCCTCAAGCTCCAGCGGCGCAAACTCGCGGAGCGCAACCGCCAGGCTGCGCCACGAGACGGCGAGCCTGATCGTCATTGGTGGGAAGTGTTCTTCTAGAGAACTAGCGGGTACCCAACCGTCGAAATCTGTTTGTAGGAATTTCCGGCAAACAAAACCGGGCCCTGGACAGCCAAACCGACGTGCGGGGATGGAGCCGGAGACCATCGAGTACGTCGGCGGGGTCGGACCGTTGAACGTTGGTATCGGCTTCAACGTGCGCGGTGGGCAGTTCGATTTCAAGGCGCGCCTCGAGTACCCGAACTCCGGTTGGCCAACGAGCAGCATCACCTATCTGGAGGCCTAGGGTCGTTGCAAGACTCCACAACGGCGTCTCTGTGCCCGAGTTGCCGTCCGGAAGAGGCTTCCTTGCCGTCCGTGGCAGCGTCCTTACCCATTGATCGCACCGGAGGGATAGACCTCCAGGGTCGCCACGCGGGATAATCGACCCCATGAGGATCCCCTTGCTTTCAACCCTCAGCCTGGCTGGGCTGTGCATCCTTGGTTGCGGAGACGACAACCAGGACGCTGTCGACGGCACCGAGTCCTCTACAGGTCCAGCGTCCACAGACTCCGGCTCAGGCGATGAGGCCGCCGACGGGACCGCCGATGGCACCGCCGACGAGACGTCCGCGGGCACGACGAGCGGCGAGCCCACGGAGGAACCGCCGGTCGAACTCTCCTGCGAGGACCCCGACTCGCTCCTGCCGTGTTCGTACGAATACGAACTGTACGCGTTCCCCGAGCCCGAGGACGACGCCCCATGCTCGGGCAGCCAGAACGTCACCGCGCAGATCGACAGCGTCACGTTCGCGCAAACCCACCCGATGCCGCCAGAGTGGCCATTGTTTTTCCTCATTGGCGACCGTCCGGCGTTGCTAGAGGTCGACGTGACGGGTGACGGCGCCGCGCCAGAGGTCTCCGTTTCGGGTTGGGTGGGCGACGAAGCGCTGGGTGTTTTGTGCCTTCCTGGGCCGGCTTCGCTGCCAGCAACAGCGGCGGAAGGCCACGATCGGGAGGACCGATTCACGCTCACGTTGCCCGCCAGTTGGCTGCACCCTGGGCTGCGGTTGGAGGTACGCGCGGGCGCGGCCCAGCAGGACTACAGCGCGCAGCAACTCGCGGTGAGCGAAGCGCCCGAGATCAACCTCGCGATGGTCCGCATGGATGTCCTCAACTACAACGACGGCCAGCGAGACAAGGAGCCGCCCGCGTCGTTTCTGGCGGACATTGCGGGCGCTATCCCGGGGTCCAAAATCCGCTTTGGGTTCTTTCCGGAGCGGATTGTGATGCCCCGACTGGCCGTGGGCGGCCCATCACGCGATGGCGAGGGTGCCCCTCCCATCGTGCTCGATACTCGGCTGTGTCGAGGCGACGAAACGCCGGACACAGCGCCGTGCACGGAGCACGACGACATCGATGATGGCTACGTCAACGCCGTGGCCCTGCGGATGATCGATGCCCTGATCCGGGCGACGGGCGACTACGCGTTCTCGTTTTTCTACGGCAATACCGAGCATCTGTTTCCCGGCGGATGGGGGGGCGGCAAGAGTTTTGTGTCCGCCGATTTCGACGACGTGACGATCCACGAGTTCGGCCACGCGATCAGCCTTCCGCACTGGGGCGGGGCCTACAATCCCACCGAACCGGTGGACCCCTCATCGTACCGCTACCCCTACGGCGGCGAAGGAGACGATGGCGGCGGGCGTGGTGACTTGTGGAACTACTACCAGCACATCGATGAGCACACGTCCCCGATCTGCGAACTCGAACAGAACGCCAACTTCGGCCTTGAGCGGTCCGACGCGATGCAACGCAGCAACCATTGCGTCGAGATGCGCAGCACGGGGCCGGGACCCTGGGATGGGTTCTCGGATTTTTCGTCAATCGCGATGTTCCGGTATCTCTCGGGCGCGACCGACAGCATGACCGGCGAAGTCCCTTACGCCCGCGTGGGCTCGTCCACGTTCAACCTTCCGGCCCAAGGAGGCTTTCCCACGCTCGCCTTCGACGAACAAGACCAACGCGTCCTTCGGCGCGCCAATCCGGACTTGCCTCTACACGACTGGGAACGCTTGGCATTCTTGGTGCCGCAGGACTGGAACGTCGCGGTGTACACGGTGTACGGGAGCTACCATCCCCAATACGACGAAGCGACGATGCTCTACGAGCCAATCGCGTATACGGGGAGCCTGCCTATGGTGCTGGACCCGACCGATCCGGGAACATTCGCGGATCTGTCGGCGGGTGGCGAGGGCCCGTTTGACGGCTACTTCTACTGGCCCAAAGATCTCGTATTTCGGTTCACGTACGACGACGGACGCGTTGTACATGCGCTGTACCCCCACGGAAACATGCGCGACTGGGAGCTCGGCAGCGGCCCCTGGCGAACCGACATGTTGTATTTCGCGATCAACATCCCCGCGGACGAGCGTCTCGTTCGCGCCGAGCTCTTTCACAGACCGTTCGTCGTCCGGGGCGCGAACGATGAGACGGAGGGCAATGTCGCGAACCCGGCAAGCGGGATCACGGCCGCCAACTTCATGGACGAGGCGACGCTGGTGGTCTCAAGGGAGTTTTGAGCGTCATCGCGACTCGGAAATCAGCCGCCAGGATCGTCTGCCCGGCCGGAGTCTGTTTCGCTCGCGGTCGTCTATCGACGTCGCACGCCGACCAACGCGACCATCAGTAGCAACCAGGGCCACACGGCAGTGCCCTTGGGACCTGTCTCGCACGAGCAGCCTGCTGCCGTCGCCGATTCGTCCGCGATCGGCTTGGGCGCCTCGGCCACGGACAGGGACAGTCCGGCGACTTCCATGGCGACGAGCCCCGCCCCCTCGCGGCTGAAGGTGATCAACGTAACGCGTGCGTCCGTCGGTAGTGGGCCGCCGTTGGCGTCGAGCAGTGTGGACAATCCGACCGCGACCCACCCGTGCGCGCTCGCCATCCCACCGCAGTACAGACCGCCTTCAACCGTCTGGGCGCAAGACTTGAACGCGACATCGCTTTGCACATGCATCGAGAGCGTTCGGAATGGCGCCAGTGCGAGAGGGTGCGTCAGGTGCCGAGCGACCCCGGCAAAACCCGCGTCGTCCCGGATGGTTCCATCGACGCGGGCACAGCCCG
>JAESSZ010001112.1 GCA_016763875.1 Nannocystaceae bacterium | reverse complement strand
CTGTCAACGGCGTGGACGAGGTCGATGCCGTCGACCCATTCCATGACGATGAAGCCGACGTCGTCATCGATGCCGACATCGAAGACCTGGACGATGTTGGAGTGACGCAGAAGGACGGACAGTCGGGCCTCCTCCAGGAAGCGACGTCGAGCTCGGCCTGTTTGCGGATCCCGTCGACGGCGGCCTTGGAGCCGAGTCACACCTGACCCATGCCGCCGACGCCAAGGGGGCGGTGGAGGTCGAAGCCTGCGATGGTCGAGGGGCGCACAGTTCGGGCGGTGTTTTAGGGGGTCGCGGAGTGCTACGGCGAGCTGGTTCAGATCGACGGCAGTGACCACCACTGGTTCGAAGATCGAGGGCCGCGTTTGTACGCTGCTGGTGTACATCGACGACGCGACGTCCGAGCTCCCTCACAGTCACAGTGCGCCGACGAAGGTCTGCCAGGCGGGGCGCGGCGCGCCTGTTTCGTAGGTCACCAAGCCGGTCGTGCGCAGCCACTCGACGAAGTTGTCCGCGAAGGGCGGGGAAACCTTGGCCAACAGATCGCCGTAGATCAGCTGGGTGAGTTCATCGGACCAATCCACCATCTGGAACACGAAGGCGACCCTTAGCTCGGGGCGGGCCTGGAGTTGCCCGAAGACCTGGGCGAAGAAAGCCTCTTGAATCTCAGGGGTCGCGCCGAGGGTCGTCGTCGTGTCGACGTATCCGGCCGGGCACCCGAGTTCTTGGAATACCACCTGTTTGCCCTCGGCGGCGGCAATGAACCTGTCGAGGTCGGCGCTGACTCGGTCGGCCAGATCATCACCGTAAAGGACAAGACCTCGGTCGATGTCGATCGGGTAGTAGTTGAAGGTAGCAAAGTCCAGCGACGCCATAACGACGGCCAAGAATGGGTCGCCTACCAACGCCGCGGTTCCCGTGTGCGTGGCGGTCACCGCGAGTTCAGGCTCAAGAGTATGGACGTGGTCGCGTGCCGCCGCGTAGAAGGCGGCCGCCGCCTGAGCGTGGGCAGGGTCGGCGCTCAGGAACTCGTCCGGTTCGTTCGCGAGACTAACCGCCCAACCACCGTGCTCGACGATCATCGGCACCGCCCAGTCCAGCATTTGCGCGTAGCGATCGACTATCTGCGGATCATCGATCGGGGTCCCCGCAAGGAAGGCGTCTCGCAAGTCGGCCGGGAGGGTCTCGGCATTGACGTCCAGGGCGTAGATCCCCACAAAGGGCCGCAGTCCGTCCGCTTCCATTTCGACCAGATTTTCTTCCAGCTCCTCCGGTAGCAGCTGCCCATGGGTGGGCTCGACATCCGCCCAGTCCAGGTGAATGCGACCCACCAGCATGCCTGCGTCCAGAGCGTCGCCGTACTGCGCATCGACAGCCGCAGCCACCGGATCCGGCAGGGCCTCGAACGTCACCATCATTCCGAGATGCGCCCCCGGCGGAAGCAACGGTAGATCCTGCGCGACCGCATCGCCATCGGAGGTGCTACCTGAATCGTCGTCGGTGGCCGCCGCCGTGGCGCCGGTGCTACCTGCATCCGATTCCGCCGACGTTGCGTCCTGCCCCGTTGCTGGGACGACACCGTCCGCCCCCGCCGCACCGGTGCTCCCCGTTTCGGTACCAGCCGCCGTTTCGCCGTCGGCCTGGTCGTCGTCGCCCCCACACGTCGCCTGGGATAGCGCAACGATGAGCCACACTGTCGCAAAGATGGGTCGTGCGGGTTTCGGTCGAGGTCGCATCGAGGCCCCGAGCTGCAAGATTCGATCTACAGCACGTACACCATCAGGACGTGGCCCGAGACGTCGTGAGTGCTTCGATCTGCATCACCACCGACCGACACCCGTTGCATCATGCAACGTCGCCATCCAACGTTTTCCTTCAATCGGGGGTCGAAGCACATCCGAGAAGATGTGTTGCGCTAAGGAATTGTTCGCAAGGCGAGGGCCTTGCGGCCGCCTAAAGATCGGGGCATCAGGAACAATGGAAGTCGGGTGGCCCCGAGGGGGAGATCTCCCCCTCGGGGCTCCCACAGATCCGGACGTGCAGAATTCCCGCATCCGCTCCTCGAATCACGGCTTCGGGAACAATGGAAAAAATTGGCGCCTGGCGCCCGAGCCTAAGCAAACACCCGCCGAGGCCGGAAACAACTTGAGCGTCGAACTCGTGACGTACCGCTCGCTCTCAGTTGGCGCTAACGGGGCGGAGCGAGAATCGCCCACGGCCGGCCGGTGCCATCGAGCTCGATTTGCAGACCCCTCTCCACCGTGTACCCAAGGCCCTGCTCTTGGCCAGTTCCTCAGCCGTCGCTGGGCGAATCTTGTCGCCCGTGCCGTACTCGTAGAGCGTCCCGTGGTCATCCTTACCCATGGTGCGGGCCGATGTGATCGCCTCATCCCGAAACTCGGTCGTTGCGGGGTTGGGCTCGGATGTGTCGCTCATATTCGATACGGTAGCGTCGCGTCAGTCGACGTCCAGGGGGAAGAAAGACCAGGTGAGGTCAGCTCGGATCTTGCTGGTGGCAGGAAAAATGGACACTGTCCGCTATGGAGGACAGTTGGAGGTTGAAGCTGAAGGAGGGCGCAGGTTGGTGGTGTTTTGGCGGGTCGGTTCCAGTTGCGGCGATGTGCCGCGTGCCGCCGTCGGTAGAGCAGCCTTGATCTCGTCGATCGGTGAGTCATCGGTGATCCGGCTTGGACGGTGTGCTCCACACCAAGTCGCCGGTCTTCGAGTCATAGACACGTAGGCCATCGGCAGTTGACAGGTACAGGCGCGTGCCGTCCTCGAGAAAAGAGTCGTCGCCACGTTCCACATCGCGGAGGTCGGTGGCGTGCAGAAGCTTGCCGTCCTCCTGGTTGAAGGTCGCCATCCAGGATGCCTGGACGCCTGTCGCCCGGTCGTACGTCGCCGTTCGTAGCGTGACCAACGTTGGTCCCTCAGTGACCTGGATGCTCAACCCTCCATCCCGCTTGACGCTGAGGTCGAGTGGGAGCGGGAGTTCAACGCTCCACAGAGCCTTTGACGCGCGATGCAAAGCCATCCCCCTACCCCTGCGGGGTTTCGAGGCGGCGAGCTTCGGTCGCGTGTCGTAGACGTCGTCCAGCACAATGGCGTACGCGTGCTTGCCGACGGTCAAGCTTGCGCCGAGGGCATGGAGTCCGAATTCCTCAGTGTACCTCGGCCGGTCACGTATCTTGCACTTCGGCCGAGGTGTACCGTCGAGTGCTGTCGCGGTGCTGGTGCTGTTGGTGAGGCTGAGTTTCATACACGCGTCGCCGATGTAGACACCAAAGAGCCTGTCGGACAGCGCTGGTGTCGTGGTTACGGTGCCGCTTCGGGGCTCGACAACGCTGAGCGAGAGGTCGTCGTGCTGGAGTACGACGATGTCGCCGTCAGTGCAGCGAATGTCCGCGACGTTCGTGAAGGTCCGGCGCCACAGCACGCTGCCGTCGTCGCCCGAGAGCACCATCAATGTCCCGAGGTCGTCGGTCGACCCGAGAACATCGGTCATGTCGTCGGCGTTGGCGGACAGGAAGCACGCAGGGTGCTTTTTGTCCCCCCACACGAGGTCGTCCGCGGTCGGCGAGGCTTTGGGGGGCGGTGGTGTCGGCAGACTCGGCTGGGGCGG
>JAESSZ010001111.1 GCA_016763875.1 Nannocystaceae bacterium | reverse complement strand
GCAACCAAGCAATGAAGGTGGAGGTAGAGCCCAAGGTCGGACCGAAAACGTTGCACGACGGTGATGACCCCCGCGTGCATTCGGCGGGTGCGCCTCGGCAAGGAGCTCAAGCCTCGGACGACGGTCCTCTCGGACCTCGACGCGCTGCCGTTGGTTGAGCGGTGGCTCAAGGAGCGCGGGAAGCTGGCGGCCGTGGGGCAGGGGGCTCCGCTGCTTTGCACCCTCAAAGGGACCACCGACCCGAGCTACGCGCGGCATCTTCTGCCCCGACTGGCCCAGCGGGCAGGATTGGAGCGTCGAGTGCACCCGCACGGTCTGCGGAATACGCACGCGGCCGACCTGGCGCTCGCGGGAGTGCTGGTGCTCACGACCCAGCAGCAGCTCGGACACTGCTCCCTGGTTCTCACGGCGAACTACCTACGGCGGGTGGAGTGCGGCGTAGCCAAGCGATCCGGCCAGACCTGCCCACTCCCGGCTCGGTAGCCGGGCGCTGACACTGCTCCCTTCCCAAACGGAACCCCCGCGTGCCCCCGCACGGACTGCAGCACACGCATGCGGCTGACCTGGCACTCGCGGGGGGTGCCAGTGCTAGCGATCCAGCAGCAGCTCGGACACTGCTCCCTGGTGGCGACCGCGAACTACCTTCACCGAGTGGGAGTACGGCTCGACCTTGCCCGGGAGATTCGCCGCAAAAGCCTCAGTCGCCGGAGGGCCGCCGCTAGGACGGACAGCACATCTCCGGGCCCGTTCCACCCACGGCTGAAACGCACCCCGGTGCGATGTACGAGGAGGGGCAATGTCGGCCGACGAGACCCCCGGAGCACAACGGGTCGAGGTCGGTTCGCCGAACGCAGGCTTCGGTCGCACAGCAGAAGATGTTTGCGCTCCCCTCCACGCGCTGGCACCCAGGCAGCGGAGGCGCGGGGTAGGTGCCGTCTGGGGATTGGCCGCAGATGTAGCCAAACCGTGGGCCGCCGCAGCTAGTTGGCCCGCAGTAGGGACAGCTCGCTCCCAACGCGACACAGTTGTTGCTCGTCGCCGGCACCGCAACATCAAGAGCTGGACAACCATACTGCTCGCAATCGAGGCACTGGTGCGCGTTGCATTCCTCCGAGCCGGAGCACGACCCGCACTGTCCACCGCAACCGTCGTGGCCACACGCGTAGCCGGAGAGTTCGCAAGAGTTGGAGCATTCGCACTGCCCGCCCGCGCAAGAGTCGCCGCCCGAGCACGAACCACACGATCCTCCGCATCCGTCCGGGCCGCACTGCAATCCGGTGCACTGCGGTTGGCACACGCATTCGCTCCCGATGCACGCATCGCTGCCCGGACACGTCCCACACGAGCCTCCGCATCCGTTGGGCCCGCACTCCGCCCCGTCGCATTGGGGCGAGCACACACACTGCCCGCCCACACATTCAGATTCGGCGGAGCACGTGCCGCACGATCCACCGCAGCTGTCTGCGCCGCACTCCGTCCCGTCGCACGTGGCGACACAGCCGGTCGAGGTGCCGGGCTCGCCGGTGGAGCTGCTCCCCGTGGAGCTGCCCGACGATCCAGTTCCGGTCGTCGAATCGGTGCCTGTCTCAGAGCCCGTGCCGGGCCCGGTGTCCGCATCGCCGCCGACGGTGTCGCCCGACGTTGAGGGCCCTCCCGTAGGTTCCGTCGTTCCGGCTCGGCTCGTGCTCGAGCCCGCGTCATTGCTTGAGGACGCGGCGCTCGACGTCACCGCGCTCGAGCTCACTCCGCTTGAGGTGACCGCACCGGTGCTGGGGTCATCTCCCGAGCTTTCTTCACCGAGCGGTGCGGACCCGCAGCCGGAGACGTAGAAAAACCCGCTCCACAACAGAACCGCGTGGCACCAAGCCAGTGCCCGTCTCTGCGTGTTGTGGGGGGAACGCAGCTGTCCGAGACCTACCATCATGCATGCATGTACCCGGTCGTCGCAAACGGTTCTCGTTCGAAATTGTGACTTGGCACACGCTGCTTCCTGCGTCTAAATGAAATGGGAAAAAGCAGGGGCGGAGGAGTACGGCGGGCCGCCAGCGAGGGCGGTCGTTGCGCAGCGGGCCAGCGGCCGGGTGTGGATTGGGGCTGAGCCTCGGAGAGCGAAGGCATCGGGGCGAAAGGCGGCCCGAAGCGCAGCGCGGAGGCACGGGGGCCAAAATCCAGGCACGCCGAGACGAACCCGGGCCAAAGCGGCGCGCATCGAGAGGCAGAGCCGAGAGCGTTCAGGGCGGTGCCGAGAACAGCTGGAGTTGCCCGGGCGCAGGCCCACGCGGCGGTGGCCGAGCACCATGAAGCTCGGCCGCGATGTCCTCGGGGGTGGTGAAGGCCCGAGTGACGCGCATGGGCCCGCTACAGCGGGCGCACACGGAGATGTCGATGCGAAAGACGCGGGCCAGCAGCTGAGCCCAGGCGATTTTCGACGGCGTGGCTGGGCCGGGGTTCTTTGTATCGACCGGACGCCCGGTGAACGTCTGCAGTCTCGTTTGCGCCCGCTCGGCTTGGACGGGCCACCGAACCGGGGCAGGAGCAATCGCCCCGCGCAGCTGGTGCGCATTTGAAAATACCCCGGAGTAGGGAACAGACTGATTACAAGACCGAGGTTCGGCGCGTGCTGTACCGCTGGCACCCGTGGTACGGCCGAGAAGTCTCCGTCCGGGGTTACACGAGAACTCCAGATCACCCGACGGTCCAGCTGATCGACGAGCCCGAGACACTGCGTCGGCAGATCCCAGCGTGGATGCTCGACCAGCGCACTTGTGAGTCGATGGTGATCCGCCTGGAACCCCAGGTCGGCCTGGCCCAATACGGAGAGTTGCGACAGTTGCTGGACGATACCGTGCACTCCCAGGAGGACGACGATGCAACTTCGACGACGCCCCCCGAGCGAGGCCCGCAGATCAACTCGGACTATTGGATCAGAACAGTCCGTGCCCGTGGCAGACGCTGCCCTCGACGATACGAAACGAGGTGGTCGTGCTGCTGGCCAGGCTCATGATCGCAAGTCTCGCTGAGGCTGACTCTGGCGACGCCGAACGCGAGGAGGAAACGAACACGTCATCCCGGGCGGGGCATTCGAGAATGATCGCCGCTTTGCCCGGATCCTGACCGAGCACTTGTGCGCACCCGGTACGGAACATGTTGACGCCATGAAACTGCACGCCGTTTGCGGCTGGGCCGAAGAGCGCCTCTAGAATCACAGCCGCGGGCGTGGCCTCGAGGGCCTCACGGTGTCGGTGTCCGGCGCAAGTACGGGCTTGCGCCTTAGGCCGGGGCAGCGGTCTCATCTAGTTCGCGTGAAGGAAGCGAGCACTGCGTCGTCGATTCGCTGGTCTTCGATGAGAGCAAACGCTACATCCGACGGCGCCATCGACACGGCTGGGCTCGTAGACCATTAGCGCACAAGCCGGCACGGGGGTCTC
>JAESSZ010001110.1 GCA_016763875.1 Nannocystaceae bacterium | reverse complement strand
TGGTCGAGTGCGATACGGGAGGCCAGCAGTGCACGGGCGCAGCTCGCCGTGTCGTGCTCGAGCCGTGGCGCATACGGCCTCGCATTCGCGGAGGGCTGTTGCTGCGCTTTGGCGGGACGGGCGGCTAGAGCGAGGCCGCGCCGTCGCAATACGCGGGGTTGCCGAACACCGTGTCTTTGGCCCCAAACCAGTTGAGGAACGTGACAAACAACTCTCCGGTGCGAGCGCCTGCCAAGTCGACGTGTCGACCGGTTTCCAGCGCCCCATTGACGCCGCCCGCGAGTACGATCGGCAACCCGTTGGTTCCGTGCGTGGCGGGGTTGCCCAACTCGCTCGTCGAGATGACCAGCATGTGGTCGAGCAGTGAACCGTCGCCGTCTGGGGTGTTGGCCAAAGCACCCAGCAGGTACGCCAACTCTTCCATGTACCAGCGGTAAACCGTTCGCGGCGCCGAGACGTCACCCATGTTGGGGATGTCGTGCACCATCGAGTGCCACTCGGGGTAGCCGCCGGGCACCACGCCGCCGAGCCATGGATAGTTGGGGCCGTGGTAGTTGGTGTACTGCAGCGTGCCGACCCGGGTCATGTCGCACGCCATCGCCATCACCATCAGGTCGATGAGCGCGCGCGAGGACACATCGTCCTGCCCTTGGTCGTTGGCGTTGTAGTTGCCCGGAAGGTCGATGGTGGGCACCGCACACCCGATCCCCGCCTCGCCCTCGTTGCCGAGCTGCATCTCGAGTTCACGGATCTTGTCCGCGTGAAGCTCTAGGGTCGTGCGGTCGGTTGCGCTCGCGGCACCCATCGTCGCGTTGAACTGATCGAGCACGCTGTCGAGCACGCTGGCGCGTCGGGCATGAAGCCGCTGGATCGTCGTCGGGGCCGCGATGGGGTCGTCTTTGAGGTCAGAGAACAGCTGCGTGAAGATCGACGCGGGGTCCGCATCCACGGGGACGGGATCTTGCGGTCCGGCGTACAACGCCTGGTACTCGCCAACCCCTGAGCCGCCGACCCCGAACTGCAGACTCTTGTGTGGGGTGGGGGCCTCGATGCGATCGGCTATCACTTGGTCGATCGACGGGCCGTCGGCGAGGTTGTTGTTCCCCGAGTTGGGGGCACATGTGAACACGGTCCGGCCGCTGTTGACGTGACCGTTGACCCCGTAGTCAGAGGCCGAAGGGTTGTCACAATTGGACACCACCACGATCTCGTCGATCACGTCTTGTAGCGGGGACAGAATCTCCGAGAGCACCATCGCGTTGGCAGGTCCCGAGGGGGCCCATTCATTGATGAGCGTGCCCTGCGGATGCATGAACTGCGGGTAGCGCAGCGGGCTGTTGGCCTCTCCGGCGCGCGCGGTACCGAGTGATTCGAGCAAGGGCAGCGCGACCACGATGCCACCGGTGCCACGCAGGAAATTTCGACGGGTTGATGAGCGTGTCGTCATCGCTATTGTCCCTCCAGGACCCGCATGCGGAAAGCATCGCTGCCCACCAGGGCGGTGATCAGGGTTGGGATGTCGCCGCCGGATTCGACAAACGCCTGCTGTACCGGTTCGATGGCGCACGGCACGACCTTGGAGACCTCAAGGCCCAGGGCGTGGCGATAGAACTGGCTGGTGAAACACGCGGCCACCTCGTCGTCGTCCGCGAGCATCGTTGCCAACGCGGGCAGTCCGTCGAACTCGCCGGAGAGTCCGCCGATGCCCGGCAGGATCTCGCCACGGTCGTCCACGGGCGAACCATCGACGTCCAGGTCCCGCCACGCGCCGCTGGCATCAAAGTGTTCGAAGCCCAACCCAATGGGATTCATCAGACCGTGGCACGCGCCACAGTTCATGTGCGCCATGAGAATCTCGCTGCGCTGTCGTTCCGTTGCGCCTGGCGGGTACTCGGGTGCGTTGGCCATCGCGTCCGCGGGTGGGGCGGGGATCTGGTCGCACAGCAGTTGGGTGCGGATGAGCCGGCCGCGGAAGATCGGGGCGCTGCTGGTCGCCGTGCTGTGCTCGGCCAACAGGGCGGCGCGGCCGAGCAAACCCGGGCGGTCTTCCGACAGCGTGGCGGTGGTCCACTGCCCGGCTGGCGGTGCGGTCGCGCCATACAGCGCGGCCAGAGAGTCATTGACCTGCGTTTCGCGGCTGGTCAGGAGGTGGGCAAGCGTTGGTGTCTCGCTACCCAAGACGCCATCGATGAACAGGCTCAACTCCTGGTCGATGGCCTCGGACATCGCGTCGTCGAACTCGGGGAAGGCGTCGGTGTCCTTGTCGTAGGCGGCCACGCCGTCGAAGTGAACCCATTCGCGAAAAAAGCGATCGAGCGCGGGACCGCTGCGGTCGGCGTCCGCCAACAATCGCTGCACCTGCGCGTCGAGCACGTCGGGGTCGCTGAGCTCTCCCGCTTCGGCGAGTGCCAGTAGGGTCTCGTCCGGCGTTGTGTCCCACACCAGGTACGACAGCCGGGACGCCAGCTCGTACTCGGTCAGTGCGACGATGCCGGGCTGAATCTCTTCGGCCCCGGGTTCGAACAGGTACAGAAACTGTGGCGACTGCAGCACGATCGTGACGACCGTGCCGATCCCGTCGGCGAAGTCGACTTCGGCGGCCGCGCTGTCGTAGGCCGACATCAGCGCGTCGCGCTCGGTCTGCGTCAGGGGGCGCCTGAGCGCGCGGCGACCGAAGTCGTCCACGAAGCTCTCCGCGCAGCTCGAACTGGGCGCGCAATCAACGATCGCCTCGATCTGGTCCACGACCTGAACGCCCGCGTACTCAGCGGCGATAAGCATGTCCTCGGCGGCCGACAACGACACGATGTTGGCCGCCGGGTTGTTCGAATATTCCTCGTGGATCACGCTGGCGGGGAACTCATCACCCGGCTCAACGGCCCCCTGAAACAGGTCTCGGACCGTATTGTCGTACTGCGCTTTGGTCAGACGCCGCATGGGCCCAAAGCCGGCGGCGACCTCGCTGCAGTCAAGGTTGGGGCCGTCCCCGGCGGTGTCGTCCCCGGTGCCACCGTCACTGCCGTCGTCGGCGCTGCCGTCGCCGTCCGCGCTATCGTCGTCGTCGCCAGCGGACTCCGTGCCCCCTGCGTTCACGCCGCCAGTGCGCCCGCCATAGCAGGCGGCGCATAGCAGCATCGCCCATGGCAAATATCGCCCGCCCCCTCGATGCCCTATTGCCGTCACACTCGCCTCGACACGCGGCGATGCGTCTTTGGGTGAAAATAGTCGGGTGAAAACAGACTAAGAAGCTCACGGCAGAACGTGAGGCGCGGAACAGAGCACTCGCAGCGAGTCTTCGCAGAAAAAGTCGTCCCAGGCACCGTCGAACCAGCCCTCCGATCTGATCCCGAACGTCAGGCGCACGCAGTCCTGCTCAGGTGCGGTGTTGTCGGGTTGTGTCTCCCCCCAGTTGGCGTAGGTCAGCGGGACTCCGTCGGGCCAGCCCCATACGCCCTCGTCGGGTGCCTGCCGGGCGCCAAGCCAGAACCATCCTTCTCCCACGGTCTCGGCCAGAAAGGTCTGGGTGGCGGCACTGGGGACGATCGCCGAAGTGGCCCCAAACGTCTCGCATCGTGCTTCTGCGGCCTCCCAGTCCAGTTTTTCGTCGCACACCCACCACGCATGGGTTTCGCTTTGCAGCAGACGGCAGTCGCCGCATCGGGCCTGCTCGCCGCCGGCCTCGCTCAGCGGGCCGACCTCGTCGATCAGGCCGTCGAGGTCATTGTCCACACCGTCGCACACTTCGTCTTGCGGCACGGGGCCGTCGTTGGCCGTTTCCTCGCTGCCACTCGAGGCCGAGGCCTCACTAGAGGTCTGGCTAGAGGTTTGGCTAGGAGGAGCCCACTGAGGTTTCGCTGCCTGAGTCGCCGAGCGGGTCGGAGGTCTCGCTACCTGGCGCTGCCGCGGACGTCGAATCGCCGCCAAACCCACCCACGACCTGATCGCCGCAGCCCGCCAGGGTCATCCCAGCGGCCACGAGCAGCACGACGCGTGGAGCCACCCTCGAATCGTACCCGAGCCCACAGGCCCTGGGTGGGGACTGCGCGAAATAATCGTCGCGCGCGGTCACCCATTATACGTCGGCCGGGTATCGACGATTCTGTGGCCACGCTTGCAGCAACGACGCCCGCCTGGATGGCGACCCCGTTGCATCGCGGGCCCCCCCGCTCGCAGCGTGATGTGCGTTGGTGTGCACCCTCAGATGCCAGGCTCGACATTGCTTCTCTGTTTTTCGCCTCCCTGTTCGCGGCTGATGCTCGGTATGCTGCCGCCGCGATGACGCCGTCGGCGAGCGAGGACGCGGGGGCAAGACGCCGTGCCGATGTTGCGCTGGCGCAGCGCGTGGTCCAAGGCGATGCACAGGCGCAGGCGTTGCTCCTCACGCAGATCCTGCCTCAACTGCGTGCGGTCGCCCGGGCGATCTTGAGCAACCGCGCCGATGTCGACGATGCCGTTCAGGTTGCGCTGATCCGAGTGCTCAAGGGGCTGGCTACTTTTCGTGGTGACTCCACGCTTGTGCGTTGGTCGCGGCGGGTCGCAACGCACGCGTGCTTGCGGCTGCGTCAGGACAACCAGCGTCGGCTCTCCGTCGTCGAGCTCTCGGCGGAACCCGCCGAGCGCGAGGCCGCACCCGCAACTGAAAACGACGGGCTCCCGCCCGAGATCACGGTGTATCTCGATCGGCTTCCCGAAAAACAACGCGAGGCGTTGGTGCTGCGACACGTGCTGGGCCATTCGGTGATCGAGGTTGCGACCCTGGTCGGGGTGCCCGTGGATACGGTGAAGTCCAGGCTGCTGTACGCACGTCGGGCGATGCGCGCGATGATCCGACGCGAGGCAACGCTGAGCCCGCGCCGAGTAGGGGTGGGCACGTGAGCGACTGCCAACGCGAACGCTGGGAGCGGCTGGCGGAT
>JAESSZ010001109.1 GCA_016763875.1 Nannocystaceae bacterium | reverse complement strand
TAAAGGGTGTCGAACGCCAGACTCGACTTGCCGGACCCCGAGACGCCAGTGAACACCACGAGCTGGCGCTTGGGGATCTCAAGCACGTCGATCGAGAGATTGTGCTGACGTGCTCCGTGGACCACGATACGATCGGGCTCGGCTGCGGATCGAGGCACCCCACCGCTGCGGCGTCTCGCCGGGTTTTTGGCCGGCGGTGCCTTCTTGGCGGTCGCCTTCTTAGCGGTCGCCTTCTTAGCGGTCACCTTCTTAGCGGTCACCTTCTTAGCGGTCACCTTCTTGCTCGGACCGCGCACCCCTTTTCGGGCACCGGCAGCGGTTTTTGGCACGGGCTTGCTCTTGAGCTTCGTCTTCGCCATCGCGGAGGCGGCTCTCCTATCACGCCAGAGCGACGCGTGCACGTATGTTCAGCTTGGCGTTGGCATATGCGGTCGCAAACCTCATGCCACGATACGGTCCATGGGCGAGCGACATGTCTTGATCACGGGCGGCGGCGGCGGTTTGGGCCTGCACGTAACCCACGCGTTCCTCAGCAGCGGTGCGCGTCTCACGGTCCCCGTACGCGACGATGCCGACCGCGAGCGACTCCGCGAGGCGTTGGGCGAGGACATCGGGCGGGTGAAGATGCCGCAGGCGGATCTCACCGACGAAGCGTCGGTGGAGACGCTGCTCGCGGGAGACAGCCCCCCGGACGCACTGGTCCACCTGGTGGGAGGCTTCGCGATGGGCCCGCTGGATGAGGCCACCCTCGCGACCTACGAGCAGCAGATGGATCTCAACGTGCGCACGACATTCCTGCTGCTCAAGCATGGGATCGCCGCGATGCGGACGGTTGGCCACGGCCGCATCGTGACGGTGGCGTCCAAGGCTGCGCTTGAGCCGATGGCCGGCATGGGGCTGTATGGTGCAGCGAAAGCGGCCGTCCTCGCCCTGACGCAAGCGGCGGCCTGCGAGACCAAGGGTACCGGTATCACAGCCAACACGGTCCTTCCCTCGATCATCGACACGCCAGCCAATCGCGCGGCGATGGGCGACGCTGACGCCCACACGTGGGTCCAACCTGAGCGATTGGCCGCAACGATTCTCTTCCTGTGCTCGGACGCTGGCGGCGACCTGCGCGGTAGTGCCGTCCGCACATACGGCTCGGCGTAGCGACCTTGGGGCTGCGACGTCCAAAAACGAGCACTAGCGCACGTCGCTGGCTGTCGTCGCTGGTGCCTGGACAGCGCGCCCCGGTCTAACCGAGGATTCCCCACATGGCGAAGCTCCCGGATCTGTCGGCGCATGACATCGCAGCCCTGTCGCGAACACATCTGGAAGCCGTGGTCGCGATCGCATCGAGCAGCGACGAGCGTTCCACGACGATACCTTCGACCGAGGGACAACGCGCGCTGTCGCGTTACCTTGAGGGTTTCTTTCGAGACCAAGGTTGCGAGGTCACCGTGGACAAGCATGCCAATGTCATCGCGCGCCTGGCTGGCCGCGGCGAGCATGCAAACGTTGCCCCACTCGCCCTGATGATCCACCTCGACACGGCGCGCGGGACGGAAGCGAGAGACGGGCTGGAACTGCTGCCTGAATGGGACGGCTCGCGGGTCCCCTACCCCGACAACGACAAGCTTCAGGTCACGGTGAAAAACTATCCGTGTACCAAGGCCTACCTGGGCCACGACCTGCTTCACGGCAGCGGCACCGCGCCGTTCGGACTCGACGACAAACTGGGTCTGGCGCACATCATGACCCTGGCCCGCCTGCTCGCCGATAACCCGAGCATCCCGCATCGCCCGCTGTAGTTCATTGGCCGCCCCGACGAAGAGATCGGCCGGGAGGACGCTTTGATCGGCCTTGCCAACTGGTTGGCCGGTGAGCGTGTCTCCTCGGGGTACACGATCGACGGTCTGGACCCGTTCGAGGTCAACATGGAGAACTTCAACGGCATGGGCGCGACGGTGCGGTTCGCCGACCGGTTCTCGGACAAGACCGCGCCCCACGACCGCGGAAAACGGGTCAACGTCACGCTGCTGGGCGTCAACACGCACGGTGCCACAGCCAAGGCCGAGGGGCACCGTGGCGCCGTACGTCTTGCGGCGGAACTCATCGGCGCACTCGAAGGCCAATCCGTACTGGTGCAGGACTTTGAGTCCAACGCCGTGCGCGACTGCGATGGTGTGCTTCGACTGTGGCTCCGCGACGACCGTGGCCGGGCCGCGCTCGAACAAGAACTCAGGCAGATCGTCGGGCCGCATGTGCCTCGTGGCGCGGGCTGGTCCATCGAAACCGTCGAGACGCCGGATCCAACGGCCGGCCACGCGCAAGCCATCACGGACATGCTGGGGTTTGTCCGCAGCTTCATCGCCTCTCGCACCGGTGCCCCGCTGCTTTGCGAGGACTCCGATGACTTCGAGGGCTACACGCATCCCTACCGTGCGCGCACCGTCGAGGGGCAGGTGCAGCTCGATTTCAGGATCCGAGACTTCGACCGCGCCGAGCTCGCCAGTCGTCGTGACCACCTCGTGTCGCTCGCGACCTCGCTCGTCCCTGAGGTCACCGTCGATGCCGTCGAGCAATACGGCAACATGGCGAACAAACTCGCGCATCGGTCAGACCTGCTCGACAAAGCGATCGCGGCGGCCCGTGACATTGACGTGCACGCCAAACGCACCCCAATTCGCGGGGGCACGGGCGTCGATCCCTTCCTCGACCGCGGCGTGTTCGTCGCCAACCTCGGCACCGGATACTTCGCCCCCGAGAGCGAAAAAGAGTTCACGTCCATGCAACTGCTCGCCAAGCACGCGCTGTGGCTAGTTGCTCTGGTCCAACGCTGAGACGACGCTAAGATTGCGTCCAGGAGCTGTGGCGTGACGCACACAGCCCCTGGCCGACGCGAGCCGAGTTGAGGCCATGCGGATCCTGGCAGTACCATCCGCGGCATGCCGACCGCACAGGCAGTGAGGGACTCCAAGGCCTCCAAACCAACGTTCGCCGAGGCGAAGCACCCGCCGCAGTTGTCGGGTGGCTTGCCCTGGGTCGGACACACGATGGGGTTTCTCCGCGACCTCACCGGTCTGCTCACCAAGGCGCGCGCCGAGTGTGGTGACGTCGCAGCGATCAAGGTGCTGGGCCGCAACCTCGTGCTGGTCACGGGGCCCGCGGGTCAAGAGGAGGTGTTCCGCGCCAAGGACAGCGTGCTGAGTCCGAAGGCCGCCTACAAGCTGATGAATCCGATTTTCGGCAAGGGCGTGGTCTACGACTGCGAAGACGATCGGATGAACGAGCAGCTCTCGATGCTGCTGCCCGCGCTGCAAAACAAACGCATGCGGGCCTACAGCGAGGTGATCTCCAGCGAGGTCACGCGTTCGACCGAGCCTTGGGGGCAGCGCGGTGTCGTCGACATCTACGAGTTCATGCAGACGCTCACGAGCTTCACGTCGAGCCACTGTCTGCTCGGCTCGGAGTTTCGCAACGAGATGAGCGAAGAGTTCGCGCACGTCTACCACTTGCTCGAGCGCGCGATTGTGCCGCTGGCCTACCTCAATGCGCACCTGCCGATCCCGCGCTTTCGAAAGCGAGATCGGGCGCGCGCGCGGTTGGGCGAGATGGTGTCGGAGATCGTGAATCGCCGCCGCGCCAGCGGGACACGTGGCGAGGACTTCATGCAGACGCTGATGGAGGCGAAGTACAAGGACGGCTCCATGCTCTCCGAGCATGAGATCTCCGGCATGTTGGTCGCCGCGATGTTCGCTGGGCACCACACCAGCTCGGTGACGGCGGCGTGGGCGATCCTTGAGCTGCTGCAGAATAAAACCTGGATGAAGTCGGTGCTCGATGAACTTGAGTCGGTCTACGGCGCGGGGCAGCCGATCGATTTTGAGTCGATCCGGAAGCTCGAGAAGACCGAGTGGGTGGTCAAGGAAGCACTGCGACTGCACCCACCGCTGTTCATCTTGATCCGAGTGGCTTTGGTCGACACGACGGTCCTCGGCTATCGGATTCCCAAGGGCACCTGGGTCGCGTTGTCGCCCTCGGTCGCGCATCGCATCGACAGTGTGTTTGAGAACTCGGCGGGCTTTTGTCCGCATCGCTACGGGGCGCCGAAGTTCGAGGACAAGCAGCCGTTCGCGTACATCTCGTTCGGCGGCGGACGTCACAAGTGCATGGGCAACGCGTTTGCCCTGCTGCAGATCAAGACGATCTTGGCGCACTTGCTGCGGAACTACCGCTTCGAGTTGTACGGCGACAAGGTAGAGTCGGACTTTCACGGACTGGTGATCGGACCCAAGATGCCGATCCGCGTGCGGTATTCGAAGATCGACTCGAAGACCGAGGCCAAGGCCGAGACTGAGTCGAAAGCCAGCAGCAAGGACGACAAGGCTGGGTTGCGGCCGTTTCGGATCGTGGTCGACGACGATCTGTGCCAGGGCCACGGGGTGTGCGAGGGCGAGGCGGCCGAACTGTTCGAACTCGTCAACGACCGCGTGCGTGTGTTGGACGGCACGCCAGATCCAACACTGCGGGCAAAGGCCGAAGCCGCGTGCGAGCACTGCCCCCAACACGCGCTGTCTCTGGAAGACCTTCCGGAGGGCTAACGCCGGTTCGAGTCAGCCGCGGGGCGCAAAACGAGCGTCCGCGGCCGCGCGTGCTACAAACACGCCCC
>JAESSZ010001108.1 GCA_016763875.1 Nannocystaceae bacterium | reverse complement strand
GGCGATGTTTTTGCCCTGAACTATCGCAAGGCCATCCCTGGTGGGCTATCGCCCAATCACACGGTCATTAGACCGAGCTGCACGCCGCGAACGACCGCCTGGGTCCGCGTGTGGACATCGAGTTTGCCCAAGATCGCGTTGACGTGGAACTTGACGGTGTGGGCGCTGATCCCGAGGTCGCTGGCGATCTGCTTGTTCGACATTCCCGTCGCCACAAGTTCGAGCACCTGGACCTCGCGCGGCGTCAGAGATTCGGTCGGGCGATCCTCGGCGCGCAGCCGTGGGCCACCGAGGGTGCCGCCCGCGACAAGGCTAGGGTCGACCACAGAAAGCCCGTGCCGGACCACCGCGAGCGCGTCCGAGATAGCGTCTGGCGACGCATCACGTCTCAGGACCCCGCGCGCACCTGCAGCCAACAAACGGGAGGCCGCGCCAGTCGCCGAGGTCATCACCACGACCGGCACGCTGAGCTGAGCGAGTGCCTCCGCGGCGACGCCCGCGGGACCCAGGTCCCACAACACCACATCGGCTGACAAGCGTTGCGCCTTTTCGGCCGCCTCCTCGGGCGAGGCCTCTCCCACCGTTTGACGCGAAAGTCCCCGCGCAAACGCGGCTCGCACCACTGGGTCGGTGGCCACGATCAAGACGCGCGCTGAGGTACCTATACCGTTGCTAGCGCCCACTGGCGTTAGCTCGGGCACATGCAGAACGGACTGGCTGAGGAGGGGTTGGTCGAGAGGATGGTCGAGAGGATGGCGCTGCATGGTGGTGTCTTTCTTGCGCTTGGAGAGAAGATGGGTCCGCTTGTCGTCGGGTCAAGGGCTCGGGCCGCCCGTTTTGCGGCTTGCCCCGGAGGTCTGAACGGCGCTCACCCCTCTGTACGGCACGCGCCCCCCCGAAGCTACACGGCGCGGGTCCTGCGCGCCTGAACGTTCAGCGGGGCGAAAACCGCCCGAACGTCCGACTGCCGCGGCCGATTTAGGGCTCACGTTGGGCTGCACGGTCCAGCCATGAGCAACGACACTCAACAATCCGCCTCGACAGCTCCGAAAACCTCCAACCCGCTCGGCATGCTTCCCATCCGACGCGGTGTGCTTCTCCCGGGGACGTCAATGAGCGTACCGGTCGGCCGACAACGCTCCGTGGCTCTCGTGTCGGGACTCCGCGTTGGCGACCATATCGCCGTGACCGCCCAGCGCGATCCGGATGTCGAAGACCCGGTGCTCGCTGACTTGCACCGATTCGGAACACTGGCGCGCGTCAAGAAACTGCAACGCGCCAAGAACCGCGGCAACTGGAGGATCGTGTTGGAGGGGCTGCACCGCATTGAGGTGCAGTCGCTCGTCCAGTCCGACCCACACTGGGTCGCCGCCGTCTCTGACCACAAAGACCCGGAAGAAACGGAGGCCAACGCCATCGCAGCGGAGGAGATTCGCCAGCACCTGCGATCCTTCGCGGGGCACAACCCGGGTCTGTCGGAGATTCTTGAGGAGACCCTGCCGGCCGGCATGCTCGCCGACCGTATCGCCAGCGGACTGGATGGCGACCGCGAAGGCGAGATCGAAGTCCTGTTGACGGCGGATGTTCAAGAGCGCCTTCGCACGGTCGCGCGCCTCATTGCGCAGGCCAAGGCGCGATGGCAGCTCAAACAGAAGATCGGGGGCGAGGTTCGAGCTGAACTCGAGAAAGACCAACGCAACCACGTGCTTCGCCAACAGCTTCGCGCGATCCAAAAGGAGCTCGGCGAGGGCGACGGACCCGAGGATCAACTGGACAAGCTGCGAGAGAAGCTTGAGGCCCTCAACCTGCCACAGGAGACACGAACCGTTGTCGACCGCGAAATGAGCAAGCTGTCCTCGCTCAACCCAGCCCAGCCCGATGCCCACATCACGCGTAACTACCTCGAGCTCATCGCAGACCTGCCGTGGGACACGCGGGCCGAGGTCAACGACGATCTGGGCGCCGTGTCCGACAAGCTCGACGCAGACCACCACGGCCTAGACACGGTCAAGGAACGTATCCTTGAGCACTTGGCGGTGGCCAAGCTTTCGGGCAAGAACCGCGGCACCATCCTGTGTCTCGCGGGCCCTCCCGGCGTCGGCAAGACCTCGCTGGGTCAGTCGATAGCGGATGCGACCGGACGTCCCTTCATTCGCGTCGCCCTGGGTGGCGTCCGCGACGAAGCGGAGATCCGGGGACACCGCCGCACCTATATCGGGGCACTTCCGGGGCGAATCATCAGTGCGCTGCGCAAGGTCAAGGTCAACAACCCAGTGCTCATGCTGGACGAGATCGACAAGCTCGGCCAAGGCTGGATGGGCTCCCCGGAGTCGGCTCTGCTGGAGCTGCTGGATCCCGAGCAGAACAACAGTTTCACCGACCACTACCTCGACCTTCCGTTCGACATGTCCGAGGTGACCTTCATCGCGACGGCCAATGACCTCAGTCAGTTGTCGGCGCCGCTGCGTGACCGTCTCGAGATCATCTCGTTGTCGGGATACACGCCGGAAGAGAAACGCAAGATAGCGCAGAGCCACTTGATACCCCGGATCCTCGAGGACCACGCGCTGGACCCGGAGTCGCTCAGTTTCTCGCAGGAGGCTCTGGACGCGATCATCGCCGACTACACGCGAGAGGCCGGTGTTCGTCAGCTTGGGCGCCAGATCACGAAAATCTGTCGGGCGCTGGCACTGGAAGCGGTGCGAGGCCAGGGCGATGCCGACCCGCACACCGAGGTCGACCTGGCGCGCATACGCAAGAGCCTTGGCAAGGCCAAGTTCTTCTCCGACGTCGCGGAGAGGACCACGGTGCCGGGCGTCGCGACCGGTTTGGCGTACACCCCGGTCGGCGGTGACATCCTGTTCATCGAGACCTCACGCATGCCGGGCAAGGGGGGACTGCAGATCACAGGTCAGCTCGGCGACGTGATGCAGGAGTCTGCCAAGGCCGCGCTGACGTACGTGCGCAGCAACGCGGACCGACTCGGGATCGCAGCGGACGCAATAGCCGACCAGGATCTGCACGTGCATGTGCCGGCCGGAGGCATTCCCAAGGACGGTCCATCGGCGGGGGTCACGATGTTCACGG
>JAESSZ010001107.1 GCA_016763875.1 Nannocystaceae bacterium | reverse complement strand
TTCTTGCGCTTCTTTGGTGCCACCGGCTGGGGCTCGGTGACTCGATCAACATACTGCCCTTCGCCAGGGCTTTGGCGCAGCAAGGAAGCCTCACTTGGGTCTTGCCCGCGCGGCACGCCGCCCTCCTAAGGGGACACTGCCGGGCTGAAATCGTGACCGATGAGGAGTTCGACATCGAGGACGCGCGGGCCAAACACGATCTAATCGTGGAAGTCTCGGTGGCGATGCGCACCGCGTACGAGCGCTTCTACTCGGGAGACATCTTAGGTGAGCGCTGGATCCGGATCGACCTCGCCCACCAGGCGAACGCCTACCATTCGGTCTACGAGAATCTACTATCGTTGCTTGCCCGCGCTGGAATGTCGCCCCTCGTCGGGCCGCCCCGGATCACCACGTCAGCCTCGCTCACGGAGGCCGCTCGGACACGGCTCGGCAACGTTGGCATCGACCCCGACGAAGACTTGGTCATCTCGCTGCACCCGGGCTCGGGGCGGGCGTTCAAATGCTGGCCCGCGCGAAGTTTTGGGGCCCTTGCGCGCGAGCTCCAGGAGTCGTTGGGTGCAAAAATTGTCTTGGTCATTGGGCGCGAGGAGCACGCGCTCCTCAACGAGCTGGCACTTGACGGCGTCTGTTGTGAATTGGTCTCCGACGAAGACTCTCTGACGCAGGTGCAGGGCCTGCTCGCGCAGAGCACACTCCATGTTGGCAATGACTCTGGGCTGACACACCTCGCGGTCGCCTGTGGGACTCCGGTCGTCGCTTTGTTTGGCCCGACCGATCCGGGGAAGTGGGGACCCGCCCACGGCCTCCGGCGCGTCGTGATCGCACGAGATTCCAGCGGACGCAGGTCCAAGAGAATGCGGTCGATTACGGTGCCCGAGGTCCACGACGCCATTGCGAGCCTGCTGAGGGACGTCGTCCGCGAACGGCCGCGCTGCGCTTCAATGAAATTGCGGCAACACCCGCAGGCACAGCGAGTTGACGCGGGCTGGGCCACTCGCGGGGCCCGCCTCGAAGCGCCCGGCGAGTCGGGGTCGATCCTGACTGCGCTGGCGACGATGTGCGAGCGGGGAGCTGCCTGGTCGGCGCTCGTTCAGCGATTCGGGGAGGACCTGTGTGAAGTCGCCAGTGCGAGTGAAGTCATAACCCAAGCCTGGGCGGCAAACGACACCGTCGTCCATGCTCTGACGCCGCGACCGCGAGTCGAGAGCATTGGGACGCCGCCGCCGCGCGTGGCCTATGTGGTGGAGTCGGGATTCCAACATGCCTTTGGGGTAATCGCGATGCTCGCCGTCATGCCGGGGCGCGTGTTCACCTCCGGAACAAGAATCGGAGATCGTCTGTCTTCACTGGCTGAAGTCGTGGTGCTGAACAACGACCGGGAGATCGGCGCCGCTCTGGCGGACCATGGTGTCGACGTCGTCGTCTCGACCAGTCAGCGGATCAAACCCGCGTCGTTGCGCGATGCGGCCGGCCGCCGGAAGGTGGTGTTCATCGGGCACGGAGAGTCCGACAAGACCCGTGGCCAAGGACCGACGCCTGGACCCGGCTTTGTCCATGCCCGGGTGAACGAGGAGTTCGACCTGGTTCTCGTGGCGTCGCACTTTCATATGGCGCGCCACCGGAATCCACGCCGGAGGCTCGTCGGCTACATGAAGCACGACCTGTTCGTTCGGGACGGCTATAGCCAAAGAAGACCGCGCAACGGCTGGATACTATGGGCGCCGGGATGGGGCAGGCATAGCTCTCTCGAACCCTGGCTCGACCGCGTGCTCGACGTTTCCCAGCGACTAGGACTGTCCTGCATGCTGCATCCCCACCCTCACAGCTATGAGGCCGAACCTCGGCTCATTCAACGGGTCCAGGCCGAAGTCATACGCCATCGCCATTTTTCGATCGCGCATTGTGCAAACGTCCTCGATGCTATGGCGCAGTGCGAGGTCATGCTTGGAGACGTATCCAGCGTGGGGTACGACTGGCTCATGTTCGACCGACCAGCGATCGTGCTGGACCATCCGGGACTTTCGGTCGACGACGAGAGGTCGCTGTTTGGCACCGGAGCATGCGTCACCTCGTGCACCGGGTTGGAACGCGCGCTGCGAGAAGCCGCGGCCGCGCCCGACAAGCAGGGAGCCCTTCGGCGCGCCGCGTTGGAGGAACGATTTTTCTCCCTTGACGGGTGCGCGGCCGAACGCGCACGGGACGCGATTCTTGAACTCTGGGCTGCTCCCAGCCGAGGGTAGCGACGTGAATGATACGATGGACCTAGACATTGACGAGCTGTCCCTACAGATCTTGCGGGGTTTGGGGGCCGAGATCGCAGCGCTTGAGCAACTGTTGTCGACACATAGAGAGCTGTGGGGTCTCGAGGACCGCGCGAGGAGCAGGTCCGCCTCCGATGAGTCGATCGCCAGCATCAAGCGTGCGATCGATCGTTGCAACGGCGGAAGGCATCGGCTCATCGACGCGTTCGACCAGTCGTTACGAATACCGACGCCTGGTCCCAAAGCACTCAAGTTCAGCGAGACGATCGGTGAGCTGTGTGACCGAATGCTGATCCTCTCGCTCAAGATCGCAAGCGCGACCGAGAGTGCGTCGGTCCCGATGCCAGGACAACGTCAACAGGAGTGTCGCGACAAAGCGAAGGCACTCTCGGGTTGGCGCGCGCACCTGGAGGCATGCTTGTTTGCGACTCTCCAGGCGGCCGCGAGCGGACGTGCGCTTCTTCCCCCGCGATCTGAGTTCAAGATGTACAACGACCCCTGGTTGAACCCGGTGATCAGGCGCGAACGTGCCCGAGACAACTCGGGCACATAGCCCCCGGGTCGTGGCCGCCGCTCATCGCTCTGTTTGCATTCCGGCCGCGTCCACCAGGTGCAAGGCGACGCGGTCGCCCTGCACCATCACCTCGTCGCTCTCGACTTCAACATCGACGCTGACGTCGCGATCGGCCGCGGCCACCGGATCTGGAATAAAGATGATCATCTCGGGCAACGTAGGGTTGCCCTCATCGTCCGTGAGTTCGGGTTGTCGCAGATGTTCGATGCGCGTCAGCTCAGAGCCATCGTCGTAGGTCACGATCAAGCGAACGAGAAACTCGCCCTTCGCGTTGCCGCCGACAAGACGGCCATCCACGAAAATGTGGTAGCCGGCCTGCAGCCCCATGATGATCGCCTCCTCCTCGCCGTCCGCGTAGGGCGTGAACTCGCGCTGCTCTGACAACTCGCCAAGTTCGACGGCAAGCGAGGTCCCGACGACATCGTCCGCACCTCCGTCGCCGGTCTCGCCGCCGCAGGCCAACCCCCACAAACAAAACAGGAGGACCGCGCCTGCGATCCTCCCGTTTGAAGCCAATCCCCGTCCCACGGGGAGCAGTCTAACCGCCCGTGGCGCAGTTGACCGGCTGAGGCAGATAGATCTGCACCGACTTGTTGAAGTTACGCCACGTCAACTCGACCTGGAGTTCCTCGGCAATGGTCGCGTCCTCGAACGGCAGGATGTCGCCCATTCCCCAGTTCACGCCGAGGCGCGTGTACAAAATGGCCCACAACGCGTCCATGTCTCGGATCGTGGTCTCCTCCGGGCACAACGGGAAGGCGGTGACGCCTCCGAAGATAGGCTCGCTGCTCGTACCGACGTTTCGCGCCGTCATGGCGACGACCGTTTTGGAGTTCGCCCCTCCGCAACTGCGGCAGCGCGTCTCACC
Source organism: Nannocystaceae bacterium (assembly GCA_016763875.1). Classification (GTDB taxonomy): domain Bacteria; phylum Myxococcota_A; class Polyangia; order Nannocystales; family Nannocystaceae; genus JAESSZ01. The sequence goes on along the minus strand of JAESSZ010001107.1, from coordinate 1,009 downwards.
GTCGGTGGCGTAGACCATCTGGTTACCGTCGTGAGACGAGGTGCCGTAGTCCCACTGGCCGCAGCTCAAAAATCCGCTGTCGTAGCCGCCACCGACGCCGTCAGGGGGCACGAAGTCCGGGTCTTCGCAGGTGTTGGTGATGTTCCAGTTATAGTAGTCGTCTGGATCTTGGTACCAGTAGGTATTGTCGTTGAGGACTGCGCACTGGACCCGCTCCAGCGAGTCGCGGTCGAAGCACTCCACGAGCATGCCGTAGTCGTTCGGCGTGTTGTTGAACACGTGGCCCCACGCGCCATGCGACACGACACCTTCCGTGGTCTCCATGACGACACGCCCGTCTTCGGTGCGCTCAACGAGCTGGATGTCGCCGAAGAGTTTCCAGCCGGTCTCAAGCGAGGCGCCGTACAGCTCGGTGACATCGCCCGTGGCCATGTCGCTGGGGCCCATCATCGCGAACTCCTCGCCCTCGATGCGAATACGCGCGGGGGGATCGAACACCACATCGCGCGGCTGAATCGTCCACAGCGGGCCAAAGCCCTCAGCGGGGATCGCCATCGGCGCCAACGCCTGCTCAATGAGCGTCAGCGTGATCTCTTCTTGGGCGTCCTCGCCACGATGCAGCGAGCCCGGCTCGATGATCAGTGAGACGCTGAAATTGTCGCCGTACTGAGAATCGCTGGTCGTCCAGGTCAGCGTGCCACCGTTGGTGACGAGGTCGTCGGTGATCTTGAAGCCCTGGCCTTGGCGGGGCACGTAAGCGGTGTCGGCCTCGAGTTCCGCGTTGTCCACGACAAGCTCCGCGTCGACGAGTTCGTCCAGCGTTGCGGGCAGCAGCTGGATGAGGTCGCCCTCGGCTCCTGGCGCGCCTTCGTCCAGCTTCGGGGTGTTGAAAAGGACGGTGACCTCTTGGCCACGCGACCAGGCCCACTTCGCTTCGGCCGTGGGAAACGCCAGCGTGTAGTTGCCCTCGGCATCCGTCATGACCGGTTCCGTGACGGGGACCGAACCG
>JAESSZ010001106.1 GCA_016763875.1 Nannocystaceae bacterium | reverse complement strand
GGCTCGGGCCGCGGAAAGCCCGCAAGCCCCCGCCGATCCGCCGTAAGCGAGACCCACGTGGGGCGTTGGCACCGCGGGGCCGCCGTAGGTATTCTCCCGGCCTCCGCTTTCAAGAAAGCTGTTTCTCGATGCTGCGCACTGCCTTTGTCCACGGACGTCTCGCCCAAAAATTCGCCTTTGGTGCTGCCCTGGTGGCGGCTCTCGCGCTCAGCGCGTGCAAAAAAAAGGATGGGGGTACCGAGACGCCAGGCGGTAGCGCCACCTCTGCAGAGGACATCGCCAAGCAGATCGAACAGGCGAAAGCCGACGCCAAGGTCGCGGGCTTGGTCGACCTCGCCAACAAGGACCTGCAAAACGGACGTTATGTCTCTGCCACCAAACTGGCCGAGGCTGCACTTGAGGACGACGACCGCAACGCCAATGCCTACGCGGTGATCGGCGCGGCGGGTTGGCGCGCAGGTGACTTCGACGCAAGCACTGCGGCTTTCGAGAAGGCGATCGAGATCGAGCCGACCAACTACGGTGCCGCGCTTGGCCTGGCACGCAACTACCAGGTGATAGGTCGCGATCCTGAGGCCATCGAGTTGCTCGACCGCGTGCTCAAAGAAGACAGCAAGCAGCTGGAGCCGCACCTGGCCAAACTGTGGAGCCACTACACGCTCCTGGACGCCGATGGTGCGGTCAAAGATGCAGACGCGATTTTCCTCGCCGGGATCAAAGAGGACGACCCCATCGTCGCGCTTATCCAGACGTACGCGGCGTACATGCGGCCGCTTGCGGGCAAGGGCCCGTTTTGCACGGTCGAGGGAAAGGGCACCTCGAGTCTCGGGATCGATCCCGCGTCCGGGGTGAAGTTCGCGGGCGCAGTCGTCGGTGGCGAGTTCACGCAGGTGGTGCTCGCAGAGATTTTCGAAGAGAACATCGTCGACCCCGCGTTCGCCAAGGCTGCGAAACTCAAAGCCGTCGGCAAGTTCAAGCCGCTTGGGCGCGACGCAGAGGTCGACATCGTGATCATCCCCGAGGTGAAGCTTGGGGACTTCGTCATGAAGAACGTGCCAGCTTATGTCGGCCCGTTGTCGGACTACTCGGGCATGGTTGGAGAGACCCCGGGCCTGCGGCTTGGTCGTCAGGCTCTGCTCAAGATCGGCGCTATCAGGTACGACTTCCCAGCATTCTCGGTCGCGTTCACGGCCGAAGCGCCGACGGGCCCTCCCGACGGTGCCGTCGAGGTGCCGTTACTGCTCGTCAGTTGGCACTTGCAGCACGCGCCCGTCGTGCCGATCCAACTCAAAGGCTCTGAGCACACGTTTTACGCGTACCTCGGCGGCCTGTACGCGTCGGGGTTGAGCATTTCCAAGAAGCACTACCTCAAGAGCGGATTCCTGCCGCGACACATCGACCCGCCCGACGACGTCGAACAGGGCCTCAAAATGGTCTACATCGACGGCTTCACGCTCGGCGGGCAGGCATTCGCGGGGGCAGGCGGCCTAGTGTTGGTCAACGAGCCCCCCGACGCGACGATCCGACAGTTCCTCGAGAATGCGGCGTTCGAGATCGGCGGCTTGATCAACGTCAACATGATGAAGAACTGGAAGATTACCTACGCGCTGTCGTCGGGTAAGCTCTTCATCGAGCGTTGAGTGCGCCCGCAGTGAGGTCAGACCGGCCCGACGCACGTGGTAGCGTGGGTCGTGGGCCGTAGCCTTTTCGCCCGCCTGTTTCGGCGATACCACTCGGTCACGACGCTGAGCGCGCTGCTCGATATGGCCGGCGATCGTGTTGAGATAGAGGGTTTCGCCGACCCGGTGGCACGGCTTGAGGACCCGCTGTCAGGGGAGCGCTGCGTGGCCATCGAGTATCGAGCGTGGCCCCCGAGCACCACGCTCGGCATCGATGGGGGCAGCGGGCACAACGGACGCGCGTATCAGCTCGCCGCGCAGCAGGCCGTCGACTTCACGCTCACCGACGGGCCGATCTCGGTGTTGGTGCGCGTTGACGCGGGCAAGAGCGTCGATGCACTGCACACGCGGCTGCTTGAGCAGTTTGGCGTGGGACTGCGTGCCGAGACAGACACCGTCGCGACCGGCGCAAAGATTCGCGTTGCGGGGCGGGTCGACCGGGTCCCGCACGGGGGATCACCGCACCGAACGGCACCACAAACGATCTCGCTAGTGGCGGACCGATTCTGGGTGGTTGAGGCGTAGTCGCCTCGACCACAGGGCCTCGACTACAGGGCCTCGACGACACAGGCGATGCCTTGCCCGACGCCGATGCACATGGTCGCCAGGCCGTAGCGTCCCTTTGTGCGACGCAGGCCGTGGACCAGCGTCGTTACGATGCGGGCGCCCGAGCATCCCAGCGGATGTCCGAGTGCGATGGCGCCACCGGCAGGATTGACCTTGGTTGGGTCGAGTTCGAGCCCCCTCAGCGACGCCAGCGTTTGGCTGGCGAACGCCTCGTTGAGTTCGGCGACGTCGATGTCAGCGACCGACAACCCCGCGCGGGACAGCGCGACCCCGGTCGCGGGAATTGGCCCGATGCCCATGAGCCCTGGTGCGACGCCCGCGTGGCCCCAAGACACGACGCGTGCCATCGGCGTCAACCCGAGCGTCTTGGCGCGCGCGAGGCTCATCACCAGCATCGCACAAGCCCCGTCGTTGAGGCTCGAGCAGTTGCCAGCGGTGACCGAGCCGCCCTTGCGGAATGCGGGGCGCAGTTTCGCGAGCTTTTCCAGGGACGAATCACGGCGCACGCCTTCGTCGACCTCGACTCGGATGGGGTCCTTCTTGCGCCCCTGCGGCACGGTGATCGCGACGATCTCGTCGTCGAACCATCGCTCGTCTTGGGCCTTGGCTGCACGCTGGTGGCTCTGCAGCGCCCAGGCGTCCTGGTCCTCGCGACTCACCTCGTAGCGTTCGGCAACGTTTTCTGCGGTCTCGCCGAGGCCTTCGATGGGGTACAGCGCGTCCATCTTGCTGTTGATCATGCGCCACCCCAGCGAGGTGTCGCAGAGCTCAGCGCTGCGCGGATAAGCCTCGGTCGGCTTGGGCATCACGAACGGGGCCCGGCTCATGCTCTCGGAGCCGCCAGCGATGTAGACCTCGCCTTCGCCGACCATGATCGACTTGGTCGCCTGGATGAGCGC
>JAESSZ010001105.1 GCA_016763875.1 Nannocystaceae bacterium | reverse complement strand
TCCACCGCGGGCTCTCCCTTGAACTCACGCGTGTGCGCGACGCCCAAGAAAAACTGGCCCGGGATGTAGTAGTCCGAGTTCTGCGGGACCTGGTCCAGCAGTGCGATGCCCTGCGCCAGATCGCCCTTCTGGTAGTAGAAGCGGCCGAGCAGGTAGTACAGCTCGTCACGGACGTCGTCGAAGGCTTCGTCTTCGAGGTCGGTCGGCTTGTATGTGCCGATCTTCTGAAGCACCTCAGCGCCTTCGGGCAGCTCGCGGGAGAGCGAGGCCAGCCAAGGCAGCGTGAGCTTGTGGAACGGGTGCGCCGCACCCGCCGTCACGATCTCGTCAAAAATCGAGAGCGACGCCGAGTAGAAGTTCAGTTTGTAGAGCGACTTGCCGAGCCAGAACTGAGACCGGAATGTATCTCCCGGGATCTCGCCTGAGGCGATCTTGTAAAACTGAATCGCCGCGCTTTCGTAGTCTTCGGCTTTGTACTGAGCCTCGCCTTGGGCCATGGGCGAGCCGGACGGCGCTGCGGTTGCAACTGGCGCTGGCGGTGGCGCCGCGGCTGGCGGTGGTGGCGCTTCACTTCCGCCACCCGGTGGCGGTGGGGGTGGTGGTGGCCCTGCGGCAAACACCGGCGTGCTGCCGACACAAAGGCCGAGCGCGATGGAAAGAAACGTTGGGGCCGAGGTGTAACGCCGACGCGATCCGAGACTCATGGAGCGGTGGTCCTCTTCTTTGAGAAACTCCGTGTTGTGGTCGCGACCAGTGCGACCCTTGCCCTTCGTGAGGAGGCACAAGATAGGCGGAGGATGGTTGCGGACATTACCAGCGGCAACCGAGGCGCTGCAAGCGAATGCGGGTCCGTCGAAACGGAATCGAAGCGTCTACGGTGTCTCGCCTCGCGGCGCCGGAGATGCCCGTTCGGTACACGGCAGCTCGTGGGCGGGGTTCCAGACAAACGGCATACGGGTCCACACCTATACGGATGGGCGTGAGTCGTCGTGGCCGGCGCCCGTGGCCCCGCAAACCACGCCAACCGCGGGCAGACGCGCTTCCGATCCGCGGTGAAACCCGTCGCCAGGCTAGTAGCGGCCGTTGTTCGCGGAACCACGCGCAAAACGTGCAACCGACTTCACGCTGAAAACCGAAGAACCGCAGGCGTATGCGGCATTGACCCCCCCTGCGAGTCGGTGACACGATGCGGTCTGCTGCCCATGGCGAAGCTTTCCACGTCCGTCCGCACCATTCTGCGATCAGGTTTGACCTTGGGCCTCCGGCCTCTTGGCCCCGCAGTTGTCATGCTCGCACCACTGCTGCTCGGTTGCCCTCCGCCGGTGGTCGGCAGTCCGTGCAACCACGGCGACGTCGAGCCACCCGAGAGCAAACTCGTGACGTTCCCTGCGCTGAGCTGCGATCAGTTGCTGTGCGTCTACGCGGACGAGGAAGAGCCCCCGACGATCACCGGTGGCTGCAACGACGACGCGATCTGCAACCCCGACGGCGGCGAGAAGTTCGAGTGTTTCAAGCGCGATCCCAACATGTCCGGCGATTGCCAGTTGCGCATCGACTACGTGCTTGAGCGGTCCATGTGCTCCAAGAAGTGCTCCTCGGACAACGACTGCAAGGACGGCGGCCCGACCAAGAAAGTCGTCGTGGACGACTCAAAATGCGCGACGGGCTTCAAGTGCGCGCGCATCCAGAGCTTCGGCAAGTTCTGTTGCGAGAAACTCTGCGTGTGCAACGACGACCTTGGTGTCACCGCGGACTTGGACAACAAGTGCTCCAGCAACTCGCAGGAAGGTTGCTGTGTCGACGCCCTCGGCACCCTGCTTGAGCCGCTTCCCGAAGCCTGCGGCAAGCCCTAGTCGAGCAGCAATGACTTCGGCGCCCTAGCGCCCAGTCTGGAACGCGTCCTCGATCCACTCGATCGTCGGCGCGTTTTCATTTGTGTGGGTCACCCCCACGACGTCAAAACGCACCGCGACGCGTTCCCACAGATCCGCCTGTACCAGCCACGTGGTGGCCGCACGGATGATCTGCCGACGTTTGCGGCCATCGACGCTCTGCACCGGGCGCCCGTGCTGCTCGCTGCTGCGTCCGCGGACTTCGATGAACACGTACGTACTGCCGTCCGCAGTTCTCGCAATGAGGTCGATCTCGGCGCCCCCCTGCGTGGCGTTGCGCTCAATTAGCTCGAGGCCCCGCCCGCTCAACTGAGCGACAACAAGGGCCTCGGTTTTATCGCCACGCGCCCGGGTCGAACCGGGCACAAAACGCGGACTCACTTGGTTTTTGCAGCGTCCGCCGCGGCCTTCTTGGCCTTGGCCTTGCTCCGGGATCGACCCTTGGTCTTACCGGCCGCCGCGTCGGCAGCCATCTGGGACGGGTACGCGCCGAGCTTGGTACGGATGCGTGCTGCGTTCCCACGAAGCTCACGCAGATAGTAGAGCTTCGCGCGACGGACTCGACCACGATTGACGAGTTCGATTTTCGCGACGCGGGGCGATGCGTCGGGCCACACGCGCTCGACACCAACACCGTGCGAGAGCTTGCGAACCGTGAACGAGCCGCGCGCGCCACCGCGTTTGCGATGGATGCACACGCCCTCGAACACCTGGATGCGTGTCTTGTTGCCCTCGGAGATCAGCGCGTGAACACGAATGGTGTCGCCAGCGCGGAACTCTGGAAGGTCCGTGCGAAGGCTGGAACGCTCAATCTCGTTAATCGGGGGACAGCTGTAGCTCATGGCTCGTATCGCTCGGGGTCTGGGCTGCGCGGTAGCGTGGCAAGTGCCACGTCGGCAAGCACGGCTGGCCTGCAGCGAGGGCGCCGAGCGTCTACGATCGCGTCGTTGATCGCAAGTCCTCTGCCCGCTTCTGCGACCCAACGTTGCAACGAATCAACGTCGGGCGCGTATACCGCGTCTTCGGTGCCGAGTCCCGTGGTGCTGGGATCTGGTATCCAGAGGACGATTGCTCGCGGTTTTGCGCTCGGGACCGCCCCGAGAACGTCCGCGAGTTCGGCGGGCGAGCGGGCCTCGTGTGGCACCTCATCTCCAGCGCCCGAGCAGGCGCGCAGTCTGACCACCCACGGCGCGATCCCTGATGCGCGCTTGAGGCGCTTGCACAACGCCTTGAGGTTCGGGAGCGCAGCCGTGGCGAGTTTGCCGCCAGTCGCCGCGGCCCAAGCGGCGGCACTGCCGACGTCCGCTCCCAGCAACGCGACGCCCGCCACCCGATGGCTCATCGCGACACGAGCCAACTCGTCGACATCGGCGGCTTGAGACGCATCGATCGCCAGCCACCGCGGGGTCGCAGCCGGGATAGCGCGCGCAGGGCGAAGATCCGGACGCAGTTCCCACGTCCGACGTCGAGCCGCTTCTGAGCGCCACCGAGCGATCGCGGCGTGGTCGCCCGACATGAGCACTGGCGGTACCGGATGTCCGCGGAACTCGGCCGGCCGCGTGTACTGCGGGTACTCGAGGGTCGAGCCGTCTTGGGCGGCATCGGAAAAACTCTCGGACGACGCGGACTCGGGATTACCGAGCACGCCATCGACGAGACGCGACACCGCCTCGATCACCACGAGCGCGGCCACTTCCCCGCCACCAAGCACGTAGTCACCGATCGAAAAACACTCGTCGATATAGTGCTCGCGAATCCGGTCGTCGATTCCCTCGTAGCGACCACACACCAACCCGACGCGCGGCAACTTCGCCAAGCGCTCAGCGGCGCGCTGATCGAACCTGGGTGCCGAAGGCGTCAGCAGCACGCGATGCAACGGTCCTCGCTGCTCGGCGACGTGTTCCAACGCGTCGAGCACGGGCCCGGGATTCATGACCATCCCCGCGCCGCCGCCAAACGGTGTGTCGTCGACCGACCGATGTTTTCCGGTCGAGAAGTCGCGAATGTTGGTGGCGTGGACCTGCACAACGCCACGCTCGATAGCCTTGCCGAGCACACCCGCGCGCACGAATGCGTCAACGACCTCAGGAAAGAGCGTCAAGACTTCGAACGAGCACGCCGCGGTCACGAAGGTAGTTCCAGGCCGTCGGGAAGGAACCCTGCGGGCAACTCCACCAGCACGCGCGTGTCGTCCACCTCGCGAACAAGGCCGGGTAACACGGGCATCATCCACAGATGCCGGTGGTCGTCGGGACTAGTCCATTCGACCTCGAACAGATCCTGCACTCCGTTAGAGGTGAGACCGACGATCTTGCCCAGGTGCTGCGGCTGTGCATCGCGCATCACGGCGAGCCCGACGACATCCGCGAGATAGAACTCGTCGTCCGCTAACTTGGGCAACACCGCACGAGGCACAACGATCGTGCTTCCCTTGAGCGCTTCCGCGAGTTCCCGTCGGTTAACGCCACTGAGACGGACCCGGTGCAAACCGGACTTGCCGGGGACCACATCCGCGGCCTCGACCTCGTGCTCGGTGCGAGCACCGTCGCGTACAAACGTGAGCACGATTCCGCGCTGAAGCGCCTGCGAGGCAGGATCGTGCAGTTTGATGCGTACGCCGCCTTGCACACCGTGCGGACCAGCGACGTAGCCGATGTCTAACTCCTCGGATTCCATTTCACTCACCCGCGTGTGGGCGACAGCGCAGAATGACTGGCCGACACGAACCGCTACTCAAGAATCTCGAGGTCGGCCCGTACGCGGAGTTTGGAGGACGCGGCGCTCAGAAATGCTCGCATCGCTTTGACGGTCCGGCCCTGCTTGCCAATGACCTTACCTAGGTCTTCTTTGGCGACACGCAGTTCCAAGACGACGGTCTGTTCGCCAGAGACTTCAGCGACAGCCACCTGGTCGGGGTGGTCGACGAGCGCCCGTGCGAGGTACTCGATGAGTTCTTTCAGTGAATCGGACGGCATGACGGAAGGCTCCGGGGGCGATATAGGAGGAGAATGTATGCGCAACTAGCGCAGAGAGGGGGACGCGGAGACGGAGAGCCGGGAAGACAACAAGAAGCATCCCACAGCACTCATGCCTCGGCAAAGACGCCGCCGCCGGAGACCCGCGAAATCGCGCCAGAAAACCGTCGTTGGTGTCGAGAGATTCGCGTGTAGGTTTGCAACCTACGTGTTCTCAAAAGTCCCGGATTTGGGCAATAAACACGGCACTGGCGCCCGAACGTGAAGCGCCGCGCAAGTCATTGAGACCAGCACGGCGTCGACCGGCCGACCCACTGGGGTCAAACGGGGGCCTCGAATCGGGACGGTCCGCCCTTAGGTGGCGGCGCCTGCGGCCTTCTTCTTTTCGCTTCTGATGATCCGCGCCATCGTCTGAGTCGGCAGAGCACCGTGGCTCAGCCAATACTCGATACGCGGCATGTTGAGGTCGACGGTCGCGACCTCGGTGTTTGGATTGATTGTGCCGAGCTTCTCGAGGAAGCGGCCGTCCCGGGGCGAACGGACGTCGGTTGCGACGACACGATAAAAGGGACGTTTTTTAGCGCCAACGCGCGCGAGCCTGATCTTGACGGCCATGACTTCAAACCTTCACTTTGGAACTTGCCCGCGGATCAAATGTCCGCGGAGGGCTGCGGAACGTAGCCGTGTGGGTGTCGTGGGTCAAGGATGATCAGAACAGGCGATATCGCGGCCGATACGCGCGCCGTGACAGCCCCCGCGGCTGGGTTGCACCGCTGCTCGATCCGCGCCAACGTCCCTCGCCAAGCGCTAGCCGGGACCTAAGAGGTGCCGCGCTTTTCACGCATTGCACTGCTACGACCATGCCCGTGCGCACCGCTTCCCAAGGAACGCTCCGAAACAGCCTTCTTGGCGTTTTTCTCACGTGCTTTGCCTGTGGCACGGCAGGATCCTGCAGTCCGGCGGGCAACAGCCAAACTGGCGGGCAGCAGACGTCCGCGAGGCCAGACCAGCCGGCCTCAGAGCCGGAGATGGCCGAGTTCGACCTGTTCATCTTCGGGAGAACGCTCGGAGCCATCGCGCCCTGTGGGTGCACAACCGAGCCTCTCGGAGGCCTGCAGTACGCGTTTGGGTTTCTCGGCCAGGAATCGAGCGAGCAAGCGCGGTTGGTCATCGAGCCGGGCTCGTTTCTGTTCCCCGAGCGCGACGGCCCCGACTGGCCGACATCGGACGCAGAGTGGGGCCAAGCGCGACAGCGAGCGACCGCTCTGCACGGAAG